>NZ_PSWB01000014.1:0-82679 GCF_002931865.1 Rathayibacter sp. AY1C7
GCCCGCCACCGCCCCGCTCCCCGCTCCCGCGAGTGCGCGAAAGTTGTCGCACTCGAGCTCGAGTGCGACAACTCCTGCACACTCGCGGGAGCGCCGAGTGCCGAGTGCCAAGCACTCAAGAGTCGTCGTAGTCGAGCGCGAGCACGATGACTTCTGCGCACTCGAGGGTCGCTCGAGTGGACGAGTGTCGAGTCTCCAAGAGTCGTCGCAGTCGAGGGCGAGTGCGACAACTCCTGCGTGCTTGCGAGTGCGACGACTCCTGCACACTCGCGGGAGCCGGCGAGGACCGCGCGCACCCGCGAGTGGCCGCGCGCCCGCGAAGGCCCGCACACGGGAGCCGCGGCAGAATGTGGACATGCGCAGCCTCGAAGTCCTCCTCGATCCGGAGTCGGAGGCTCGCGTCCGCAGCCAGTGGGAGGCGCTCGAGGCGGCCGACGTCCCGAGCCTCGCGCTGCACACGTCCGCCAGCAACCGCCCGCACCTCACCCTGGTCGCCGGGCCCGAGCTGACCGCCCCGGAGCCGGGCGCGCTCGGTCCGCTTCCGGCGACGGCCGACCTCGGTGCCGTCCTCCTCTTCCCGCACGCCGGGCGCTTCGTCCTCGCCTGGGGAGTGGTCCGCTCGCCCGCCCTCGACGCTCTGCACGACCGGGCCACGCGCCTCGTGCCGGGCGGCGTCGACACCTCGCTCCCGGACGCCTGGACGCCGCACATCAGCGTCTCTCGCCGCCTCCGCGCCGAGCAGCTCGGCGACGCCGTCCCCCTCCTCGGCGAGCCGTTCACCGTCGGCCTCGCGGGCGTCCGCTTCTGGGACGGCGACACCCGCACCCTCACCGACCTCTGATCCGGGCGCCGCAGAAGACCCCCGACCTCCCCGCAGCCGCCTCCCCAGCTCGCTCCCTGCGGCCCTTCTCCACAGTTCCCCGCACCCCCGGGGCGGCGTCGGAGGCGGCGGGTAGAGTTCCCCGGGTGACAGAGCCCACCTCGACAGCCCTCCCCGCCCCGCCGCTCGCCGACCCCCCGGCGGAGTCCCGCGGCGGCGTCCGGAGCGACGCGGCGAGCGGCGCTGCGGGCTCCGGATCCTCCGAGGCGCAGGCGATCCTCGAGAAGGTCTTCGGCTACGGCTCCTTCCGCGGCGAGCAGCAGGCCATCGTCGAGCAGGTCATCGGAGGCGGCGACGCCGTCGTCCTCATGCCCACCGGCGGCGGCAAGTCGCTCTGCTACCAGATCCCCGCCATCGTGCGCCCCGGCACCGGCGTGGTCGTGTCCCCGCTCATCGCGCTGATGCAGGACCAGGTCGACGCCCTCCGCGCGAACGGCGTCCGCGCCGAGTTCCTCAACTCCACCCAGGACGCGGGCGAGCGCAGCCGCGTCGAGCGCGCCTACCTCGACGGCGAGCTCGACCTGCTCTACGTCGCTCCGGAGCGCCTGGGCAACGAGGGCATGAAGCAGTTCCTCGCCCGCGGCCGGATCGCCCTCTTCGCGATCGACGAGGCCCACTGCGTCAGCCAGTGGGGCCACGACTTCCGCCCCGACTACCTCGCACTGGGCGAGCTCGCCGAGCGCTGGCCCGACGTCCCGCGCATCGCCCTCACCGCGACCGCCACCGAGGCGACGCACCGCGAGATCACGTCGCGCCTGCACCTCGGCGCCGCCCGCCACTTCGTCTCGAGCTTCGACCGCCCGAACATCCAGTACCGGATCGTCAACAAGGTCGAGCCGCGCAAGCAGCTGATCGACTTCCTGCGGCGCGAGCACGCGCACGACGCGGGCATCGTCTACGCCCTCTCCCGCAAGAGCGTCGAGGCGACGGCCGAGGCGCTGCGCTCGGCGGGCTTCGACGCCGTCGCGTACCACGCGGGCCTCGACTCGCGGGTGCGCGCCGCCGCCCAGTCGCGGTTCCTCCGCGAGGAGGGCGTCATCGTCTGCGCGACCATCGCCTTCGGCATGGGGATCGACAAGCCGGACGTGCGGTTCGTCGCGCACATCGACCTGCCCAAGTCGGTCGAGGGCTACTACCAGGAGACGGGTCGCGCCGGCCGCGACGGACTGCCGTCCACCGCCTGGCTCGCCTACGGCCTGCAGGACGTGGTGCAGCAGCGCCGGATGATCGACGAGTCGCCGGGAGACCTGGCGCACCGTCGGCGGATGTCCGCGCACCTGGACGCGATGCTCGCGCTCTCCGAGACGGTCCAGTGCCGCCGGGTGAACCTGCTCGCCTACTTCGGCCAGGAGAGCACCGCCTGCGGCAACTGCGACACCTGCCTCGAGCCGCCCGCCTCCTGGGACGGCACGGTCGCGGCGCAGAAGTTCCTGTCGACGGTCGTCCGCCTCAAGCGCGAGCGCAATCAGCAGTTCGGCGCCGGACACATCATCGACGTCCTCCGCGGCAAGACCACGCCGCGCACCACCCAGCACCAGCACGACGGCCTCGCCACCTGGGGCATCGGCGCCGAGCTCAGCGACACCCAGTGGCGCGGAGTCGCCCGCCAGCTCCTCGCGCAGGGCCTTCTCGGCGTGAACGACGACGGCTTCGGCACGCTCGTGCTCACGCCCGCGTCCGGCTCCGTCCTCGGCGGCGAGCGGAAGGTCGAGCTGCGA
The DNA here is from genome assembly GCF_002931865.1 of Rathayibacter sp. AY1C7. Taxonomy (NCBI): domain Bacteria; kingdom Bacillati; phylum Actinomycetota; class Actinomycetes; order Micrococcales; family Microbacteriaceae; genus Rathayibacter; species Rathayibacter sp. AY1C7. The sequence continues at coordinate 2,599 of NZ_PSWB01000014.1, forward strand.
CAGGAGCCGGAGAAGCCGGCCCGCTCCAGCGGATCCTCCCGCTCCGGGCGGTCCACGGTCGCCGAGTTGTCGGGCGAGGCTCAGCCGCTGTTCGAGCGGCTCCGGGAGTGGCGCGCCGCGCAGGCCCGCGCGCAGGCGGTCCCGGCCTACATCGTCTTCAACGACGCGACCCTCCGCGAGATCGCGACCGCCGAGCCGGCGACGATGGACGCGCTCAGCATCATCGGCGGCGTCGGCCAGAAGAAGCTGCTCACCTACGGCGACGCCGTGCTCGCCGTCGTCGCGGGGGAGAGCCCCGAGATCGCCGTCCCGGAACCCGGTGAGGAGGCCCCCGCTCCCCGCCGCGCGCCGGCCGCCCGTGGCGGGTCGTCCCGCTCGCAAGGGGCGAAGCCCTCGTTCGGCCGCGAGTCGTCCGGTCCGCCGGTGTCCGCCGCGCAGCCGCCGGAGGACGACTGGGTGCCGCCGGACGAGCCCGACTGGGAGCCCGGCTGGGACAGCTACTGATCCGTCGCTGAGGCGCGCGGTTCACCGCCCGCGACGGAGGCGGGCGCCGGCGCGGGCGACCGCGTTCCGGGATCCACGTCGACGATCGTGCCCACCTCGTCACCGACGCGAGCGTCCTCGGTCCGAGGCGTCGGCGAGCGCCCTCAGCCGCCCGCGCCCGTCGACGCCATCCACCCGCCGAGCAGCGTGCAGCAGAACGACACCGCGAGGCCCGCCACCGGCACCCAGAACGCGATGCGCCGCCGCACCAGCAGCACGATCGAGACGGCCAGCGCCGCGAGGAACGGCACCCACACTCCTCCTGCGGCGAGGACCACCCCGCCCTCGATCAGGCCGATGTCGCAGGCGTTCGATCCGCCGCACGAGTCGCTGGCCATCGCGAAGAACAGCCCGAAGAACGACAGCAGCAGCGTCACCGCGGAGGCCACGAGGATCAGCACGATCGTCAGCACCAGGTCCCAGACGCGGACCGGGCGCCCATGCGGAACCCCGGATCCCGGCGCGACCGGAGGCGCGGGAGGCGCGGCCGCGACGTCCACGGGCGGCGCACCCGGAGTCCGGGGAGGCGCTGCCGCGACGTCCGCGGGCGGCCCGGCCGCCGGGTGTCGGGCGGGCGGAGGGGGAGGCAGCGGCGGCTCGCTCATGCCGAGAGACTAGCGAGGCGGCCTCCGGTGCGGCGTCCCTCCTCCGCAGAAGCAGCCCGTAGGGACAGCCCGTTCAGCACACGGACGAGCCGCCCCCTCCTCCGCTCCCGTCGGCAGGGACAGCCCCAGCGCACAGACGAGGCGCCCCGCCCCGCCTGGTCGGTTCCGACAACCCGCTTCCTCCTCCGCCCGGCGCCGTTTGTGCCCGGGCGACGGAACGTTTCCGCCGCGCCGCCGCGCGACCTACCGTGCGAGGACCGCCTCCGCTGCCGCGCCCGTCGGCGCACGACGCACCGGGAGCGGCCCGAACCGCAGACGGTCGAAGGGACACGAACACCATGGTCAGCACCGCTCCCCACCCCCGCTCCGCCGCCGACGCCGCCGACCGGGCGGCCACCGGGCGCACGCGGGCCCGGCGCTCCCGCTCGGGCTCCATCGCGCCCACGCCGCCGGTGGACTCCCTCGGCTCCGAGGTCGACGCGCGCCTGGACGAGGACGGCGCCCCCTCCGTCGACGTCGCCGCCCTCGGCGAGACCCTGCTCGGCGCCTGGCGCGAGCAGCGCCTCGCCAGCCGCGCCCTGACCGCCCGCCCCGAGCTGCACCGCACCGACGGCCTCCCGATGAAGGAGCACCGCCTCCGCGTCTCGGAGCAGATGCGCGTGCTCGCGGCCGAGGGCGGCGTGCACCGCGCCTTCCCGGTCGACCTCGGCGGCGAGGCCGACCACGGTGGCAACATCGCCGGCTTCGAGGAGCTGGTCACCGCCGACCCGTCGCTGCAGATCAAGTCCGGCGTGCAGTGGGGGCTCTTCGGCGCCGCGGTCCTGCACCTGGGCACGCGCCCGCACCACGAGAAGTGGCTGCCGGGGATCATGAGCCTCGAGATCCCGGGCGCCTTCGCGATGACCGAGACCGGGCACGGCTCCGACGTCGCGTCGATCGCCACGACCGCCACCTACGAGGACGGCGTGTTCGTGCTGCGGACGCCGTTCCGCGCGGCCTGGAAGGACTACCTCGGCAACGCGGCGGTGGACGGGCGCGCGGCGGTCGTCTTCGCGCAGCTGGTCACCCAAGGGGTGAACCACGGCGTCCACGCCTTCTTCGTCCCGATCCGCGACGAGCAGGGCGCGTTCCTGCCCGGCGTCGGCGGGGAGGACGACGGCCTCAAGGGCGGTCTGAACGGGATCGACAACGGCCGCCTCCACTTCGACGGGGTCCGCGTCCCGCGCGAGAACCTGCTGAACCGCTACGGCGACGTCGCCGCCGACGGCACCTACTCCTCGCCGATCGCGAGCCCGGGCCGCCGCTTCTTCACCATGCTCGGCACGCTCGTGCAGGGCCGTGTCTCGCTCGACGGAGCCTCGGTCGCCGCGGCGAAGATCGCGCTGACGGTCGCCGTCACCTACGGCGATCAGCGCCGCCAGTTCACCGGCGGCGGCGAGCGGGAGGAGGTGCTGCTCGACTACCAGCGGCACCAGCGCCGCCTCCTGCCGCGCCTGGCCACCACCTACGCCGCCGCCTTCGCGCACGAGAAGCTGCTGACGGCGTTCGACGAGGTGTTCTCCGGCGCGAACGACACCGAGCAGTCGCGGCAGGACCTCGAGACCCTCGCCGCGGGACTCAAGGCGCTCTCGACCTGGCACGCTCTCGACACGCTGCAGGAGGCGCGCGAGGCCTGCGGAGGCGCGGGCTTCCTCGCGGAGAACCGGCTCACGCAGCTGCGCGCCGACCTCGACGTGTACGCGACCTTCGAGGGCGACAACACCGTGCTCCTCCAGCTGGTCGCCAAGCGCCTGCTGACCGACGTCGGACGCCGCTTCAAGGGCGCCCAGCCCGCGGAGCTGGCGCGCTACGCCGCCTCGCAGGTCGCGGGGGCGACCGTCGACAACTCCGGTCTGCGCCGTCTGGCCCAGGTCGTCGCCGATCGCGGATCGACGGCCCGCTCGGTCGGCCAGCTGCGGGAGGACCAGCGCGAGCTGCTCACCGGCCGCGTCGAGAGCATGGTCGCGGGGATCGCCTCACGGCTGCGCCCGGCGTCGAAGCTGCCCTCCGACGAGGCGGCACGCCTGTTCAACGCGCACCAGAGCGAGCTCATCGAGGCGGCGCGCGCGCACGCCGAGCTGCTGCAGTGGGAGGCGTTCACGGAGGCGCTCGCCGGCGTCGAGGACGCGGGCACGCGCACCGTCCTCACCTGGCTCCGCGACCTGTTCGGCCTGGGCCTGATCGAGAAGCACCTCGACTGGTACCTCATCCACGGGCGCCTGTCGTCGCAGCGAGCGGTCGCGGTGACGTCCTACATCGACCGCCTGCTCGCGCGCATCCGCCCGCACGCCGCCGACCTGGTCGCGTCGTTCGGCTACGGGCCCGAGCACGTGCGCGCGGCGATCGCGACCGGCGCCGAGGCGGAGCGCCAGGAGGAGGCGCACGCCTGGTACGAGGCCGCCCGCGCCTCCGGCACCCTCCCCACTCCGGAGAAGCGCCGCTGAGCCCCTCCGCGGGATGCCGTTCCGGTACGCGACACGTCGCGCGAGGCGCACCGGAGTGGAATCCCGCGGAGACAGGACGGGGAGGGGCGCGTCAGGACGCGAGGAACGCCAGCGCCTGGTCGCGCTCGGCGCGCAGCTCGAGCACGGACTCGTCGATCCGCGCGCGGGAGTGCGCGTCGATCTCGAGCCCCTCGATGATCCGCCACTCGCCGTCGACGGAGCGGACCGGGAACGAGGAGATCAGCCCCTCCTCCACCCCGTAGGAGCCGTCCGACTCGACGGCGGCCGAGGTCCACGACGTGCCGTCGACCCAGTCGCGCACGTGGTCGATCGCGGCGGAGGCGGCGGACGCGGCCGAGGAGGCTCCGCGGACCTCGATGATCTCGGCGCCGCGCTTGGCGACCCGCGGCTCGAACTCCGTGTGCAGCCACTCGGCGTCGACCAGCTCGGGCACCGGACGTCCGCCGACGGTGGCGTGCGTCGCGTCCGGGTACTGCGAGGCGGAGTGGTTGCCCCAGATCGCGACGCCCTCGATCGCGTCGACGGGGGCGTCGAGCTTCGCGGCGAGCTGCGCGACCGCCCGGTTGTGGTCGAGGCGCGTCATCGCGGTGAAGCGGCCGGCAGGGATGTCCGGGGCGCTGCGCCGCGCGATCCAGGCGTTGGTGTTGGCCGGGTTGCCGACGACCAGCACGCGGATGTCGGAGGCGGCGTGCGCGTTCAGCGCGGCACCCTGAGGTCCGAAGATGCCCGCGTTCGCGGCGAGCAGGTCGGCGCGCTCCATGCCCGCGCTGCGCGGCCGGGCGCCCACGAGGAGGGCGACGCTCGCGCCGTCGAACGCGGCGGCCGGGTCGTCCGTCGCCTCGATCCCGCGGAGGAGGGGGAAGGCGCCGTCCTGCAGCTCGAGCGCCGTGCCCGCGGCCGCGCGGAGGCCGGAGGGGATCTCGAGCAGGTTCAGGCGGACGGGGACGTCCGGCCCGAGGAGCTGACCCGAGGCGATGCGGAAAAGGAGCGCGTAGCCGATGGCGCCTCCGGCTCCCGTGACCGTGACCGTGACCGGAGTGCGCTGCTGGTTCATGCGCCGAGCGTATTCCCGCCGGCTGGGGGAGGGGGAGGAGTCAGCCGGACGGCGGGCCCTCGGCGGGAGGCGCCGTCGACCCGCGGAGCACGAGCTTGTTGCGCAGCCGCACGTGCTGCTCGGCCACGCTCCCGCCGTCGATCAGCGTCAGGAGCGCCCGGGCGGCCGCGCGCCCCACGCGGTGCAGCGGCTGCCTCACCGTCGTGAGCGCGGGGACCACCCGGGAGGCGTCGGGCACGTCGTCGTAGCCCACGACCGAAAGCTGCCCCGGCACCGAGAGGCCCAGCGCCCGGGCCGCCTCGATCACGGCGATGGCGGAGGCGTCGTTCGCGGCGAGGACCGCCGTCGGGCGGTCGGGCAGCAGCAGCAGCTCGTGGGCGGCGGCGAGGGAGGGGTCGTGCCGGTAGTAGCCGACCCGTACGAGCGCGGGGTCGTAGGGGAGGCCGGCGTCCGCGAGCGCCCGCTGGTAGCCGGCGCCGCGCCGGTGCGACGACTCCAGGTCGGGGCGGCCCGCGACGAAGCCGATGCGGCGGTGGCCGAGCCCGATCAGGTGGCTGGTCGCCAGCTGCGCTCCGCCGAAGTCGTCGGTCGCCACCGAGTGCAGCTCGGTCTGCGCGGTCAGCGGATCCACGACGACGAGCGGCAGGTCCGACGGGGGGATCACGCCGGAGGGAGTCACCAGGATCGCTCCCGCTACGTGCGCCTCGGTGAGGCGCCGCAGGGACTCCTGCTCCCATCCCGCCCGGCCCCGGCGGCTCGCCCCGCTGCCGGCGAGGAGGTCGAACCGGGTCCCCCGGAGCGCCGTCGCCACTCCCTGCAGCACCTCCGTGCCGAACGGCTCGAAGTCGCCCAGGAGCACGCCGATGACGCCTGAGCGCTCCGCGCACTCCGTCGTCACGACCTCCTGCTCGGCCTCCGCCGTCGCCGCCCCTGCGGACATCCTCGTCCCCTCCCGCCGTCCCCGCCCGGCCGCGGCGGAACGCGGTGATCGCCTCGCTGCGCTGCTCCGGACGGTTGAGAACACGTCCTTGCAATCGGGAATGTTCCCGGTAACATTGCCCGCAAGACTAGCTGAGGGAAAGCTCAGCAGTCGAGAGAGACGAGTATCGGGCAGCCTTTCTCCCCTCAGTGCTGAGGGGGTCGAGAGCTGGAGCTCGCGTGGCCACGCTGTGGAAGCCGCCGCGCACGAGCCGTCCGCCGCTCTCCGCGCGTCCTGCGCTCCAGGCGCGGCCGAACGCCCCTCGGGCTGCGCCGCGCTCCGTCCTCTCGCGGCCTCGGGCCGCGCCACCACTCCGCGCCGTCCGGCGCTCGACCTGATCGGCGACGATGCCGATCGAGTGAGGAACACCATGTCCACGCGACGCACCCCCCGACCCCTCTGGCTCGTCCGCTCGGGCGCCGCTCTCGCCGGCTGCCTGCTCCTGTCCGGCGTCGCCGCCGCGGCCGCGGCCGCCGACACCGAGTACGGCTCCGACGACGTCGACGTGAACGTCAGCATCGAGGAGCTGGAGCAGCCCGGCGCCCTCTCGATGTCGATCGACGGCACCTCCGCCACGCTCGCCGAGGAGGGCTCCACCCCGACCGTGCGCGCCTTCACGGGGCAGCTGCCCGACGTGACCGTGACGGACACCCGGACCGTCGACGAGATCCCGGCCGGAGCCGGCTGGTACGTCCTCGGCTCGGCGAGCGCCTTCACCGGCGACGCGGACCAGGAGGACATCTCCTCCGACCACCTCGGCTGGACGCCGGTCCTCGTGGACGGCGGCGAGTCGGGCCTCGTGTCCGAGGGCGACCCGGTCGACACGATCCTCGACGAGGGCGCCGACGCCGTGGGCCTGTTCGACCAGGAGCTGCTCGCGCTGTCGCTCGACTCGCAGGAGACCGCGACGGACGGGTCCTGGACCGTGTCCGCGGGCCTCACCCTGAAGACCGAGGCCGACGTCGCCCCCGGCGACTACTCCTCCGTCCTGACGCTGTCGCTGTTCGAATGACCCCGATGCGCGCAGTCGCCTCCACGGCGATCGGCGCCCTCCTCGCGGCGGGCCTGCTCGCCTCCGGCGCGGCTCCGGCGACCGCGGCCGGCGCGTGGTCGCCGAAGGCCTCCTACACGTCGACGGACCGCGGCGACGGCACCTACTCCGTGCCGCTGCTGAACGCCGACGTGCCCGACGTCAGCGTCGAGCGCGTGCCCGCGTCCGAGAACGACGAGGGCCGCGACATCTACTACATGATCAGCACCACGATGCACCTCAGCCCGGGCGCCCCGATCATGAAGTCCTACGACCTCGTCAACTGGGAGATCGTCAACTACGTCTTCGACCGGCTCGAGATCGGCGACCGCTTCTCGCTCCGCAACGGGCAGAACTCCTACGGCAACGGCCAGTGGGCCTCGTCGCTGCGGTACCACGACGGCCGCTACTACGCGGTCTTAAACACCAACAACCTCGGCGGCTCCTACCTCTACTCGACCGACGACATCGAGGACGGAGCCTGGACCCGCACAGCCCTCGGCCGCGCCTTCCACGACCCGTCGCTCTTCTTCGACGACGCGGACGGCGGCACGCCGTACATCTTCTACGGCTCCGGATCCACCAGCGCCGTGAAGCTGAGCGAGGACCTGACGACCGTCGTCGCCGAGTACCCGAACATCCTCCGCACCTCGGACTACCCGGGAGCCGGCTACCTCGGCGGCCTGTTCGAGGGCGCGCAGGTGCAGTACATCGACGGGCAGTACTACATCGTCATCATCACCTGGCCCTCGGGCCAGGGCCGCCAGGTGGCGCTGTTCCGCTCGTCCGAGCTGCTGGGCCGCTACGCGACCGCCGACGGCAGCAACCCCTACGAGGGCAGGGGCGTGCTGAACTCCAGCGGGTTCGCCCAGGGGAGCCTCGTGCCGATCGCGAAGGAGGACGGCTCGACCGCCTGGCACGGCATGTTCTTCCGCGACAGCTTCCCGACCGGCCGCATCCCCGGGCTCATCCCGGCGACGTGGAAGGACGGCTGGCCGACGTTCGGGACGAACGGCTCGGTGCCGGTGGGCGGGAGCTTCCCGAAGCCGATCCGCCTCAGCCCCGAGGAGGAGCTGTTCGAGCGGCAGAAGAGCATCGTCGTCTCGGACGACTTCGACAACGACGCCCCGGCGAAGGCCTACCAGGACGAGTCGTGGACGATCCCGCCCGCGCCCGCCTACGACGCGTCGCTGCTCGGCGTGCAGCTGCTCCAGAACCCGGGAGCGGAGTCGGGGACGGCGCCGTGGGCAGGCCAGTTCGGCGCGACGCTGTCGGCCGACACGACCGACCCGGCGTCCGGCACCGCCGCGCTCCGCGTGGGCACCCGCACGCTCAACGGCTCCGGCCCGAGCCAGGTGCTGGCGAACAAGCTGCAGCGCGGCGTGACCTACACCGTGTCCGCGAAGGTGAAGTACACGACCGGCCCCGCGTCGGTCCGCTTCAACCTCTGCGCCGACTTCGGCGCGGGACCCGTGACGATGGCCTCCGCCGCCGTCACGCAGGGGCAGTGGACGACGATCACGGGGACCTACACGGTGCCCGAGACCGCGAACGTCGGCAGCGTGAAGTTCGCCGTCGAGACGCCGTGGGGCAACCCGCAGCCGGCGTCCTCGAGCACCGAGTACCTGCTCGACGACGTCTCGCTCGTCGGCGCCGCCCCCACCCTCGAGCGCCCGACGGCCGCCGAGATCCAGCCGAACGGCTCGACCCTCGCCCTCCCCTGGCAGTGGAACCACGCCCCCGACAACCGCTACTGGTCGCTGACCGAGCGCGAGGGCTGGCTCCGCCTCACCAACGGGAAGGTGCTCAGCGGAACGGCCGCGCACACGCGTCTCTCGGGCTCGCCCGAGATGACGTACCTGGAGGAGGCGCGCAACACGCTCTCCCAGCGCATCGTGGCTCCGAAGCAGTCGGCGGAGGCGGCGTTCGACGTCTCCGGGATGAAGGACGGCGACGTCGCCGGGCTCGCGGCCTACAACCGCGGCTTCTCCTACGTCGCGGTCAAGCGCGTGGACGGCGTCACCACCGTCGGCGTCGTGAACCGCAGTCAGCCGTTCGCGACCACGTTCGACCAGGCGGCCGTGGAGTCCTTCCTCCCCGGCACCACCGCCGCCCTCGGCGACGCCTCGCAGGTGCGCCTGAAGGCCGATCTCGAGCTCTCGGCTCCGGCCGGACAGCTCTGGACGACCTTCTCGTACAGCCTCGACGGGACGAGCTGGACGAAGCTCGGCAGTCGCGTCGGCCCGCAGACCCTCGACGGTCAGCTCACGCACTTCATGGGCCACCGCCTCGGGCTGTTCAGCTACGCGACGAAGACCGCCGGCGGCCACGTCGACGTCGACGAGTTCCTCCTGAGCGACACCCTCTCCTCGGAGGGGAAGGCGCTCGACCGCTCGCAGCTCGACGCGGCCGTCGCCCACGCGGCGACGCTCCGCTCCGACGACTACCCGGCCGACGCCTGGTCCGACCTCCAGTCGGTCCTCGCGAAGGCGCAGTCGGTCGGCACCGCGGGAACGCAGAACCAGATCGACGCCCCGGAGCGCGCGCTCAGCTACCAGCTGGCGCGCCTCGGGACGCTGAAGGAGGCGTCGCTCGACGTGACCGCCGCCGCCGCGACCCGCTGCATCGCGGGGAAGGTCGTCGTGACCGTGCGGGCGACCAACGCCGACGACGTGCCCGTCGCCCTCCGGATGGAGAGCGCGTCCGGCACGAAGACGGTCGCCGCGCTCGCACCCGGCGCCACGACGAGTCACGCCTTCACCACGCGGGCGGCCTCGGTCCCCGCCGCCGAGGTGGTCGTGACCGCGACCGCCACCGTCGACGGCGAGCCGGTGACGACCACGGTGAGAGCGCCCCATCCGGCCGCGTCCTGCGGCTGAGCACTCCGGGGGCGGCCCGCGCGGCCGCCCCCGCCCCCGAACGCGTCAGCGGCACCCGTCGCCGACGATCTCCTGCACGACACGATCAAGGAGGATCCGTGAGATCACCACAACGAGAAGCCGCTCCGAAGGGGCGGTTGCGGCTGAGGCTGCTGGCCACGGCCGCGCTGACCGCGCTCCTGGTGGCACCCTTCGCCGCCCAGACCTCGTCCGCCGCTGAGGCGGAGCTCATCGTCAACGGCGGCTTCGAGAGCGGCATCGGCAGCTGGTTCGTCAACAACGGCAACGCCGCCGACGCCGGCACCATCGCGACGACCACGGACGCGCGCACCGGCACCGCCGCAGCGCTCGTCACCGGCCGCACGACCACCGGCGCGGGAGCCATGCAGGACCTCAGCGGCAAGGTCGTCGCCGGCCAGACCTACCAGGTCAAGGCGCAGATCAAGTACGAGAACGCCGCGAGCCCCGCGACCAAGCAGTTCTTCGCCACCATGCACTACGGCGGAGGCACCTACACGAACCTCGCGAGCGTCACCGCCACGAAGGGGCAGTGGGCGACGATCAACGGATCGTTCACCATCCCCGCCGGGCAGAGCGTCGCCACCGCGCGCCTCTTCTTCGAGACGCCGTGGACCGCGACTCCGTCGGCCGCGCCCGAGACGCACCTCATGGACTACAAGCTCGACGACGTCTCGCTGGTCGGAGCGGCGCCGCCCGCGCCCGCCTCGCGCACCATCGAGGTCGTGGGCAAGATCCCGGGCGACCACAACCCGCTCATGGGCTGGAAGTTCGGCGCCGACGGCTTCGGCTTCGTCGAGAACGGCCGCGTGTACATGTACATGACGAACGACACCCAGGGCTACGCTCCGAACCCCGCCACGGGCGTCTCGGCGGGCATCGACTACGGCAAGATCAACCAGATCACCGTGATCTCCTCGGACGACCTCGTCAACTGGACCGACCACGGCGAGATCCAGGTCGCCGGCTCCACCGGAGTCGCGCCCTACACCGGCAACTCGTGGGCTCCCGGCATGGCGAAGAAGACCGTGAACGGCGTCGACAAGTACTTCCTCTACTACGCCAACGGCGGCGGCTCCAGCAACGTGATCACCGGCGACTCGCCGGTGGGTCCGTGGACCAGCCAGCGCACCTCCACGCTCATCAACGCGTCCACCCCGGGCGCCGAGGCGGTCGCGTGGAAGTTCGACCCGGCACCGCTCGTCGACGACGACGGCCAGGGCTACCTGTTCTTCGGAGGCGGACCCGCCTCGACCGCGCTCCCCGCGGCCGAGCGCTTCAACAATCCGAAGAACATCCGCGTGATCGAGCTCGGCGACGACATGATCTCGACCCAGGGCACTTCCGCCGTCGTGGACGCGCCCGTCGCGTTCGAGGCGGCCCAGGTGTTCAAGCGCCAGGACAAGTACTACCTCTCGTACTCGTCCCACTTCGGCGGCAACGACTTCGGCGGCAACCAGACCCGCGAGCCCGGCTACCCGGGCGGCGGCGAGATCGGCTACATGATCTCGGACGACCCGATGTCCTGGCCCAAGGAGAACTACGCCGGCGTGATGTTCCCGAACCAGAGCCGCTTCTTCGGAGCCGGCACCGGCGGCAACAACCACCAGTCGGTCTTCGAGCTGGGCGGCAAGTACTACTTCACCTACCACGCGCCGACGCTCAACAAGCGGATCAACGGCGACACCACCCAGGGGTACCGCAGCCCGCACATCCAGGAGCTGCAGTTCAACGCCGACGGCACGGTGCAGCAGGTGGTCGGCGACTACAAGGGCGTCGACCAGGTGAAGGACTTCGATCCGTACCGCACCTTCCCGGCCGAGACCATCGGCTGGAGCAAGGGCATCGCGACGGCGCCGCTCGGCACCCCCGCCGCGGGCGCGACCCAGAACCTCGTGCTGAAGGACCTCGACAACGGCGACTGGACCGCGCTGTCGGCCGTCGACTTCGGGGACACCGGAGCCGCGACGTTCACCGCGAAGGCCAAGGCGCTGCAGGCCGGCGGCACCGTCACCGTCCGCCTCGACTCCGAGACCGGGCCCGTCGCGGGCACCGTCGCGGTGAACGGGACGACCGGCGAGTGGACCGACGTCAGCGCCGCGCTGACCGGAGCGACCGGAGTGCACGACGTGTTCTTCAGCTACTCCGGACCCTCCGGCGACCTGTTCGAGCTCGACACCTTCGCCTTCACCGAGGGCGAGGCTGCTCCGGCGCTCGACATCACGGCGAGCGCGGCGACCCGCTGCATCGCGGGCAAGGCGATCGTCACCGTCCAGGCGAGCAACGGCTCCGACGTCCCCGTCGGCGTGACCTTCACGTCGACGTCCGGCACGAAGTCGTTCACCTCGGTGGCGCCCGGCAAGACCGTGTCGCACGCCTTCACCACCCGTCAGGCGAACCTGCCCGCCGGTGCGGTGACCGTCGAGGCCACGGCCACGATGAACGGCGCCCCCGTCGAGACGGAGGTGAGCGCTCCGTACGCGGCGCGCCCGTGCTCGTAGCGCACGGCTGAACCACCGGGGAGCGCCCCCGGCCCTGCGGGGCCGGGGGCGCTCCTGCGCGTGCGGGGGAGATCTCGATACGCCTCCGGGGCTGCTCGATCAGCATGTTCGCCGTACTGCTGGTCGAGCAGCGGCGCCTCGAGACCCCAACTCGGTCAGCGGGCGTCGGCCAGGCGCATCGTTCCGCCGGCCTGGGCGGCGAAGGCGCGGGCGGTCGCCGCGATGGTGCGCTGCATGACCCGCGCCGCGGCGGTCGGCGCGAGGTCCGCCGGGCGCGCGAGGCTGATCGTCCGGGTCAGCGTGGGCTTCTCGAGCGTCGGCTCCTCGATGCGGATCGAGCGCAGCCCCGGGCGCCCCTGCAGCACCATCGCCGGGACGACCGCGACGCCCAGGCCCCGCTCGGCGAAGCGCAGCACCGCGTCCATCTCGGCGCCCTCCAGCACCACGTCCGGCTCCAGGCCCGCGGCGGCGAACGCGGCGTCGGTCGTGCGGCGCAGGTCGTAGCTGGAGTTGAAGACGATCTGCGGGAGGCGGGCGACCGCGGCCAGGTCGAGCGCGCCGGTCGCGGCGAGGGGAGGCTCTGCGGCGGAGGAGACCACGACGAGCTCCTCGACGAGCAGCGGGGTCACCGTGAAGGCGCCGGGAGCGGCCGCGGTCGAGGTCGTCACCAGCGCCAGGTCGAGCTCGCCCCGGGCCAGCCGGTCGAAGAGGCTCCGCGACCCGTCCTCGGCGAGGTGCAGCTCCACGGCGGGATGCACGGAGTGGAAGGCGTGCAGCACCTCCGCGACGAGGCTGATGCAGAGCGTCGGCGTCGCGCCGAACCGCACCCGGCCGCGCTCGAGCCCGGCCAGCTCGGCCAGCTCGCGGCGCACCGATCCGGCGTCGGCGAGCATGCGCCGGGCGAGCGGCAGCAGCAGCTCGCCGGCCGGTGTGAGGGTGCTGCCGGAGCGCGCCCGGTGGAAGAGCTCGGAGCCGAGGTCCTGCTCCAGCGCGGCGATCCGGCGGCTCAGCGAGGGCTGCGCGAGATGCAGCTCCTCGGCGGCGCGGGTGAAGCTGCCGAGGCGGGCGACCTCGACGAATCCGGTGAGCTGCTCGAGATCCACATGCATACCCTATGCGCATGGCTGTGCCCAGCATTATGCATTGGAGTAATCGAAGCGCCGTGCCTAGCGTTGAGGCATGACCACTTCAGAGACCACCGCACCGGAGCGCCGGATCTCCACCTCCGTCCTCGTCATCGGCACCGGCGGATCGGGCCTGCGCGCCGCGATCGAGCTCGCCGAGGCGGGCGTGGACGTCCTCGCGCTCGGCAAGCGCTCGAAGTCGGACGCGCACACCTCCCTCGCCGCCGGCGGCATCAACGCCGCCCTCGCCACGATGGACCCCGACGACAGCTGGCAGCAGCACGCGGCCGACACCATCACCGAGTCCTACCAGCTCGCCAACCCGCACACGGTCGAGATCGTCACCTCCAACGCCGCCCGCGGCATCCAGGACCTCGAGCGCTACGGCATGCCGTTCGCCCGCGAGGACGACGGCCGCATCTCGCAGCGCTTCTTCGGCGCGCACACCTACCGCCGGACCGCCTTCGCGGGCGACTACACCGGCCTCGAGATCCAGCGCACGCTCGTCAACCGGGCCGCCCAGCTCGAGATCCCGATCCTGGACACCGTGTACGTCACGCGCATCCTCGTCAACGAGGACGGAGCAGTGTTCGGCGCCTACGGCTTCGACCTCGTCGACGGCACCCGCTACCTGATCCACGCGGATGCGGTGATCCTCGCCGCGGGCGGGCACAACCGCATCTGGCGCCGCACCTCCTCCCGCCGTGACGAGAACACGGGCGACTCGTTCCGCCTGGCCGTCGAGGCCGGCGGCCGCCTGCGCGACCCGGAGCTGGTCCAGTTCCACCCGTCGGGCATCATCGAGCCCGAGAACGCGGCGGGCACGCTGATCTCCGAGGCCGCGCGCGGCGAGGGCGGCATCCTCCGCAACGGCCTCGGCGAGCGCTTCATGGGCAAGTACGACGCCGAGCGCCTCGAGCTCTCGACCCGTGACCGCGTCGCTCTCGCCTGCTACACCGAGATCAAGGAGGGTCGCGGCACGCCGAACGGCGGGGTCTGGCTCGACGTCTCGCACCTGCCGCGCGAGACGATCATGACCCGGCTGCCGCGGGTGTACCAGACGATGCTCGAGCTGCAGATGCTCGACATCACGAAGGACCCGATCGAGATCGCGCCCACGGCGCACTACTCGATGGGCGGGGTCTGGGTGCGCTCGGACGACCACAGCACCGACGTCCCCGGGCTCTACGCGATCGGAGAGGCCTCCAGCGGACTGCACGGCGCCAACCGCCTCGGCGGCAACTCGCTGATCGAGCTGCTGGTGTTCGGCCGGATCGTCGGGCAGGCGGCGGCGGAGTACTCCGCCTCGCTGACCGCCCAGACCCGCTCGGCCGCGTCCGTCCAGGTCGCCCGCGACGAGATCGCCGGCCTGCTCGCGGCCGACGGCACCGAGAACGTCCGCGCCCTGCAGCGCGCGATCCGCAACACGATGACCGAGCACGCCGGAGTCGTCCGCGACGAGGAGGGCCTGCTCGCCGGGCTCGCCGAGCTGGACGCGATCGAGGCGCGCATCGCCGACATCGGCGTGCACCCGGACATCGCCGGCTTCCAGGACCTCGCCCACGCCTTCGACCTCAAGTCGGCCGCGATGGCCGCGCGGGCCACTCTCGAGGCAGCGCTCGAGCGCCGGGAGAGCCGCGGCTGCCACAACCGCAGCGACTACCCGGACATCGACCCGGCCCTCCAGGTGAACCTCGTCTGGTCGCCCTCCGCGGGGATCACGCGCGAGGAGATCCCCGCGGTGCCGGAGGAGATCCAGGCGCTGATCAGCGGCGAGGTCGCCACCGCGGGCAAGCTGCTCGAGTAGCCGGAACCGCGACGGCACGACGCCGGTCGCCCTCACCGCCTGCTCGCCGGGCACCACCGGCGCCCAGGCGCCCCCCGGGATCCTCCTGGGGACCGCGGACAAGGTCACCGCCCTGGATCCCGCCGGCTCCTGGGACCTCGGCTCGGCGACGCTGCAGAACCAGGTCTTCTCCTGGCTGCTGACCTCCGCCCCCGGATCGACGGATCCCGTACCGGACCTCGCGGCCTCGGCCGAGTTCACCGACCCCACCCACTACCGCGTCGCCCTGCGCGAGGACGCCGCCTTCGCCAACGGCAATCCGCTCACCGCCTCGGACGTGGTCTTCACCTTCGAGCGCCAGGTGGCGATCGCCGCTCCGAACGGCCCCTCGTCGCTGCTCTCGGACATGGTCTCGGTCCAGGCGGAGGACGACTCCACCGTCGTCTTCACACTGGCCACCCCGGACAACGCCCTCTGGCCCCAGATCCTCACCAGCCCCGCCGCCGCGATCGTCGACGAGGACGTCTTCTCGGCCGACTCCCTCACCACCGACGACGACATCGTCGCCGGCGACGCCTTCAGCGGGCAGTACTCCATCACGAGCTACACGCTGAACTCGCTCGTGCAGCTCACCCGCAACGACTCCTACGACGGCCTCCTCGGCGCCGCCGCTAACGAGTCGGTGATCGTCCGCTACTACGCGGACGAGAGCAACCTCAAGCTCGACATCCAGCGCGGTGAGATCGCGGTCGCCTACCGCACGCTGAACGCGACCGACACCGAGGACCTCCGCGGCGAGGAGGGCCTGACGGTGCACTCCGGTCCCGGCGCCGAGATGCGCTTCCTGGTCTTCAACCCCGAGACCATGCCCTACGGCTCCGCCACCTCCGAGGCCGACGCCGACAAGGCGCTCGCCGTCCGCACCGCCGTCGCCGACCTGATCGACCGCGACGAGCTGTCGGACCAGGTCTACAAGGGCACCTACGCGCCGGTCTACTCGATCGTCCCCAGCGCCCTGACCGGATCGACGCCGGCGTACGAGCAGGCCTTCGGCGACGGGAGCGGCGGTCCCAGCGCGGACGAGGCCGCCGCCGCGCTCCAGGCGGCCGGGATCACCGGTCCCGTCGACCTCAAGCAGCAGTACAACACCGACCACTACGGCTCCAGCACCTCGGACGAGTACGCGCTCATCAAGAACCAGCTCGAGCGCAGCGGCCTGTTCACGGTCGACCTGCAGTCGACGGAGTGGACGCAGTACGTGAAGGAGAAGTCGACCTCCTACCCGCTCTACCAGCAGGGCTGGTTCGCGGACTACCCGGACTCGGACAACTACCTGAACCTGCTCTACGGCACCGACGAGGCCCCCTCCATCCTCGGCGCCGCCGTGAAGGACGACGCGTACAACGAGGTCGTGCTGCGCGAGCGGAGCCTGGCCCCTGGTGACGAGCGCACCGCGGCGATCGAGGAGGCGCAGCGCCTCGCGGCGGAGAAGGCGATCACCGTGCCGCTCCTCGAGGGCACGGAGACCGTCATCGCCTCCTCCACGATCTCGGGCATCGACGACACGCTCGACGGCTCCGGCCGGTTCCGCTTCGGGCTGCTCCGGAGCGAGTGATCGGGACGCGCTGATCGGCCGGACGGGCCGCGGCGCCGCAGGAGGGGGGACCCTCGGCGGCCGCCGCGGCCCGTCCGTGCATCCGGGGGGTCTGTCAGGGCCGTGCTGCCGGGCGGGGCACCCGGATCGATCAGCGCGCCAGCGCCGCCAGCTCCGCCCGGGTGCGGGCCCCGGCCTTGCGCAGCAGGTTCGACACGTGGAACTTCACGGTGTTGCCGCTGATGCCGAGGTCGTCCGCGATCCGCTGGTTCGAGGCGCCGAGCGTGATCAGGTTCAGCACCTCCCGCTCGCGGGCGCTGAGCTCGGCGAGGTCGAGCCCGTCGGGCTGCGCCGGCGGATCGAGGGGGAGGCGGATCGACAGGGTCGACCCCCAGCCCGCGGTCGACGCGACCGAGAGCTCCCCGTCGAGCCCGCGCATGCGCTCGGCGATCGGGCGCAGGGCGTCGTCGCGGGTCGTCAGCTCGCCCCGGCCGTCGTCGCGGATCTCGATGAGCAGGTTGAGCCCGTCGCAGTCCCACTGGATCCGCACCCGGCGCGTCTGCTCCGACTCCACGAACGCCAGCACGGCGCTCCGCACGATCGCGCGGGCCGCGTGCGCCACTTCGCCGGGGAGGGCGCGCCCGGTGGCGGGCGGCTCGACGAACTGCACGTCGAGGTCGCCGAAGCGCACGAGCGGGCGCAGGTCGCTCCGGAGCCGCGCGAACGCGCCCACGACGGGCTCCAGCATCGCGCTGCGCTGCTCGTCCGAGGCGGTGCGCAGCTCGACCAGGGCGTTCGCGGCGATGTCGATCGCGACGGTGCGGGCCGCACGGTCGTCGAGGCGCTCGGCGCGCAGGGCGGCGAGCACCGACTCCAGCGCCACCGCGTGCCGGTCGGCCTGCTCGGCCACCGTGCGGGCGTGCTGCTGCAGCAGGGTGCGGGAGGCGGGGGACTCGGCGGGATCCATCCTCCGAACCTACCCGTCCTACCCGCGAGCGGCATCGCCCACCCGATCGGGTAGGCGGACCTCCTCGATCAGGTGGCGCGCGGATCCGGTCGCCGGGCGCACTGTGGATCCATGCCCGCTGACGACCGCACCACCGACCCCGCAGAGGCGCTCGCCGTGATCGCCGCCGAGGTGTCCGCCGCGACCGCCTCGCTGACGACCGACCGCCTCGAGCCCGTCCTCGAGCTGCTCGCCGGCGCCGATCGCGTCTTCATCCACGGCGCCGGCCGCTCCGGCCTCGCCCTGCGGATGACCGCCATGCGCCTCATGCACCTCGGACTCGTCGTGCACGTGGTCGGCGACGTGACGACCCCGGCGATCCGCAGCGGCGACGTGCTGCTCACCGCGAGCGGCTCCGGCACCACCGGGGGCATCGTCCGCGCCGCGCAGGCCGCCGTCGACGCCGGAGCGCGGGTCGCGGCGATCACGACCGCCGCCGACTCCCCGCTGGCCGGGCTCGCCTCCGCCGTGGTGGTCGTGCCCGCCGCCGACAAGCTCGACCGCTCCGGCGCCGCCTCGGCGCAGTACTCCGGCGGGCTCTTCGAGCAGGTCGTCGTGCTCACCGGCGACGCCCTGTTCCACGCGCTCTGGCAGCGCCGCGGCGACAGCGCCGACGAGCTCTGGCCGCGCCACGCGAACCTCGAATGACCCGACTCCCCACCTCGACAGGAAGAAGAACCCCGTGAAGCTCCAGTTCGCCATGGACACCCTCAGCACCGACGCCGCCCTCGAGCTCGCCGCTGCCGCCGCCCCGCACGTCGACATCCTCGAGCTGGGCACCCCGCTCATCAAGAGCGCCGGCCTCTCCGCCATCACCGCCATCAAGGAGGCGCACCCCGACAAGACGGTCTTCGCCGACCTCAAGACGATGGACGCGGGCGAGCTCGAGGCCGACATGGCCTTCGCGGCCGGCGCCGACCTCGTGACGGTCCTCGGCGTCGCCGGCGACAGCACCATCGCCGGCGCGATCGCCGCCGGGAGGAAGCACGGCAAGGGCGTCGTCGTCGACCTCATCGGCGTGCCCGACAAGGCCGCCCGCGCCCGCGAGGTCGTCGCCCTCGGCGCCGAGTTCGTCGAGATGCACGCCGGTCTGGACGAGCAGGCGGAGGAGGGCTTCACCTTCGAGACCCTGCTGCGCGACGGCGAGTCCTCCGGCGTGCCGTTCTCGGTCGCGGGCGGCGTGAGCACCGCCACCATCGAGTCGGTGCAGCGCGCCGGCGCCCTCGTGGCCGTCGCGGGCGGGGCCATCTACGGCGCCCCGGACGTCGGCGAGGCCGCCGCGGCCCTCCGCGCCGCCATCGTCTGACCCGTCGGCGCCGCCGCCCCCGAGGCCCGCTGATCCGGGTCGCGAGGGCGGCGGCGCCCGCGTCCGCGCGGGAGGCGGCAGCGCATCCCCGCCGGACGCCCGGCCCCTCTCGACTCGCCGACGGCGCGGTCCTACAGTGGCTGCGACGACCCTCGACTCCCGCCGCGGGACCGACGGCGCCGTCGCGAGCGGAGGGAAGCCGTGTCCTCGACCGCCCCCGTGCCCGGAGCTGACGCCGACACCTCGACGAAGCTCCGCGACTTCCACCAGATCCTCCTCAACACCGCCGTCGCGAACGTGACGACGAGCTTCCTCTGGTTCGCGCTCACGTTCTGGGTGTACCTCGAGACGCGCTCCGTCCTGGCGACCGGGATCATCGGCGGCGCCTACATGCTGCTCGTCGCGGTCTTCGCGATGGCCTTCGGCACGATCGTGGACCGGCACCGCAAGTTCCGCGTCATGGTCTTCGCCGGGGCGGTCACGCTCGTGTCGTTCGGCGTCGCGGGCGGTCTCTTCCTCGCGCTGCCCGAGGCGGCGCTCCTGGACTTCCGCGCCCCCTGGTTCTGGGTGTTCTCGGGAACGATCCTCTTCGGCGCCGTCATCGAGAACATGCGCAACATCGCCCTGTCCACGACGGTGACCCTGCTGGTCCCGGTGGAGGGGCACGCCCGCGCGAACGGCCTCGTCGGCACGGTCCAGGGCCTCGCCTTCGTGGTGACGAGCGTCTTCAGCGGGCTCGCCATCGGCCTGCTCGGCATGGGGTGGACGCTGGTGATCGCGATCGGCCTCTCCGCCGCCGCGCTCCTGCACCTCCTCTTCCTGCGCATCCCGGAGGACCGGCCCGCGCCGACGGGGGAGAGGGCGTCGCTGATCGATCTCCGCGGCAGCATCACCGCGGTGCGGGCGGCGACCGGGCTGTTCGCGCTCATCGTCTTCTCGACGTTCAACAACCTGATCGGCGGCGTCTACATGGCGCTGATGGACCCGTACGGCCTCGAGCTGTTCCCGGTCGAGCTGTGGGGCGTGGTGCTCGGAGTGACGGCGACCGGCTTCGTCATCGGCGGTCTGCTCGTCGCGAGGTTCGGTCTCGGGAGGAACCCGATCCGGACGATGCTGCTGCTCGTGATGGCGATGGGCCTGATCGGCGCGGTCTTCACCCTCCGCGACTGGTGGTGGCTCTACGCCGGCGGCATCTGGATCTACATGACCCTGATCCCGGCGGTCGAGGCCGCCGAGCAGACGGTGATCCAGAAGGTCGTCCCCTTCGAGACCCAGGGGCGCGTCTTCGGCTTCGCGGCGGCGTTCGAGTCGGCCGCCGCTCCGATCACGTCGTTCCTCATCGCCCCGATCGCCGAGTTCGCGCTCATCCCGTACATGGAGTCGCCGGCCGGGCGCTCGGCGTTCGGCGGGCTGCTCGGCGACGGCATCGGCCGGGGGATCGCGCTGGTGTTCCTGGTCGGCGGAGTCGTCATGATCATCGCGGCCGGCGCGGCGATGCTCACCCGCTCCTACCGCGTCATGTCGGCGCAGTACCTGCGGGAGGCCGCGGCGAGCGGGGAGGCGGAGCCCGTCGGCACGGAGGCGCCGGAGACGCACCGGACCGCGCCGAGCACCGTCGAGCGGAACCGCTAGCGCCCGCAGACGCCGCCCGTCATGCGCCTCCGGGGGGTCCGGCGGACCGGACGGCGCGGACACGAGGAAGACGTGCCGGACGCCCCCTCCCCAGGGTGCGGCGTCCGGCACGTCGGCTGCGACCACCCGGTCGAGGGGCCCTCCTCGACTCCCGAGCGCTCCGCTGCCCCGCGCCTCCGGAGGGAGACATCGGGGCATGCGGCGCCGGCGGGGTGGAGGGCTCTGGTTCCCCGCCCCGCCGGCGCCGGCCGCCCGCGAGGGGCGGCGAGGATGCTCGTTCGGGCGTGCCTCGAGTGACGGCTACATGCCGTCACTGAGCATGGACTGCACCAGCTTCACGTGGCGCTCGAGGTTCAGCTGGCTGAACTCGCTGTTGTAGTTGAGGCCGTAGTTCAAGATGTGACCCGGGGTGCACTGGATTGTCGCGTCCGGTCCGTCCCAGGTGCGCAGCAGTGCCAGGGCCGAGTCCCAGCTGCTGTTCTCGCAGTTCGTGTTGAAGGTGGTCGACGTGCCCAAGCCCACGGTGTGCGAGATCTCGTGCATGGCGGTGCCCTCCACCATGTAGACGCGCTCCTTGCCGAAGCGGATCTGGCCGTAGATGTTCGCATCGGCCGTCGGGGTTCCGGGGCTGTACGAGACGGTCAGGGAGCGGGAGATGTTGCTGAGGCGGTTGTAGCGGGCCACGGCGCGGTCCATCGCGTCGGTGATGCGGGCGTAGGCGTCGGCCTCGTCAGCGGTCGGGCTCGCGACGCGGTTCAGCGTCCAGGTGATCTTCTGCACGGTCGGATCGGTCAGTGCCCAGCGCTGGGCCTTGGAGCCGGTGCAGGTCCACTGCTGAATGGGGGAGCCGTCGAGCTGGCGGAAGTCCTTGTTGTCGAGGCAGAGGTCGCTGTGCCGATTGGCGATCTCGGCGTAGCCTCCGCCGACGGAGGTGATCCGCCACTGCTGGGCGGTGCTGCCGTTGCAGCTCCACTGCCGCACCTCCGAGCCCGGGGTGGTGCCGAAGTCGAAGTTGTCGAGGCAGAGGTTGCTGAAGGTGTTCTTGATCTCGGCGTAGCCTGTGCCGAGGTCGGTGACCTGCCAGCGCTGGTTGCTCCCCTCGGTGCAGCTCCACTGCCGCACCTCGGCTCCGGGCTGAGTGCCGAAGTCGAAGTCGTCGAGACACATGCTGCTGTGCTGGTTGCGGATCTCCTGCGCCGATCCGAGGCCGACCGGGGCGGTGGCTGCAGAGGCGGGCGAGCTGATGCCGAAGGTCGTGATGCCGACGACGGCCGCGATCAGGGCGCCGATCAGGCGCTTGGAGGGGTGGGACTTCGTTGTCCGGGACATGGGTGCCTTTCACAGACATCCGGCGTCCCCGAAGGGACGCGGGTGAGGGTCGCAGGAAGGAGCCGTGTCCGAAGGGGTCGGAGCACGGCAGAGGATGCGCTGGAGCGACCGGGATGGTGATCCGGTCGTCCCGCCGCGGGACGCGTCAGCGCCGACGCTCCGAGTGGGATGGGAGGCTGATCACGACCTGCATGTTGACGTGGACAACCATCGACCGGTCGCGGAGCCGGTGTCAAGTGCCGGTCTCGAGCGGATCCGGTCCGAGCCCCGCCGGGCGAGGGTGATCCGTCCACGCGGATCCCCGTGCTCGCAGGGAGAGAGCGCTCACACCCGCCGTCACTGCGGCATCGCCCGGGAATCCGCCATTGTTACCGTTAACAAAAGTCGGTACGGTGTCACCTGAAGTGGGCAAGCGCGTCCTCGCGCCTCGAGTCCCACTCCGACCGGTTCGAAGGCGAACCTGAGAGGAACGTCGATGATGACGACAGCACCACCCTCCCGCCGCACCCTCCCGCCGCAGGCCCACGCCCGGCCCCGATGACTGTCGGCCCGGCCGACACCTTCAACGCGGTGACCGCGGTCGGCGCCCGCAGCGCGCGACGTCTCGTCCTCGCACCCACGTCGACCTCCGCCTCCCGATCACGGGTCGCCAGGCCCGCGTCCCGGGCCGCCTTCCGGCGATTCCCTCCCCGACAGACGGACGCCGGACTCACCACTCCGCCGGCCGATCGCGCGGGCTCCGTCCTCCCCCTCCGACCCCTCACCTGAAGGACCCCCCCCATGTCACGAACCCCCCGGCAGGAGCGCACCCGGCGCTCACGCCTCCCCCGAGCGGGCGCCGCGCTGACGCTCGCCATCGCCTGCCTCGGCGGCGTCCTCGGACCGATCGGCGCCGCCGGCGCCGCAGAGACCGTCCCCGCTCCCGCGCTGCAGTACTCGTTCGACGGCATCGGCGCGACGCTCGCCAACGGAGCCGTCGTCGCCGACTCCGCTCCGGGCAACCACCCCGGCACCCTGATCAACTCCGGCGCGACCAGCGTCGCGGGTCCCTCCGGCGCCTCCACCGACCGCGCTCTCTCGCTCCCGGGCGGATCGAGCACGTCGGCCGCGCCGCACGTCCGGATCGCCCCGGGCCTGATCCCCGCCGGCACGCAGGACGTCACGATGTCCGCCTGGCTGCGCTGGAGCGGTGCTCCGGACTGCACCTGGCCCTTCACGCTCGGCTCCAGCGTCGACTCCCACGTCCTCTCCACCACGAAGTGCGGACCGGCCGGCTTCGGCGCGATCAAGAGCGGCTCCGAGGTGCGGGCCGCAGGCACCACTCCGGTCGCCGCGAACCGCTGGGTGCACATGGCGGTCGTCGTCAAGGGCGGCCAGTCGGTCTCGACCTACTTCGACGGAACCCTCGTCGGCCAGGGCAGCACGACCTTCACCGCCGCCTCGGCGATCGGCACCTCCACGTTCTCCGGCTTCCTCGGCAAGTCCTTCTACGGCGCGGACGCCTACTGGGCCGGCGCGATCGACGACATGCAGGTCTGGACCTCCGCGCTCACCGCCGGCCAGGTGCAGCAGAGCGCCGCGTCCGTGCACTCGGTGCTCGCGAACCAGGACGCCGCCGTCTCGCTCGGTGACACCTCGAACGTCACCTCGAACCTCACTCTCCCCACGACCGGCGCCAACGGCTCCACGATCACCTGGACGTCGAGCGCCCCCGGCGTCGTCAGCACCAGCGGCGTCGTCACCCGGCCCGCCGCGGGCAGCCCGGACGCCACCGTCACGCTGACCCCGACCGCCGTCCACGGCGGCATCACCGTCGTCGGCCGAGCGACCACCGTCTCCGTCCCGGCGTACGCCGCCGGTGACAGCGCCGAGGCCGAGCTCGCCCGGGCCGTCGCCGACGGCATCGCCAACGATCCCGCCCTCGCCGGACCGGTGCGCGGCAGCCTGAACCTGCCCTCGACCGGAGCCGACGTCGCCACCACCGCCGCGCGCGCGAACAGCGCCAGCGCCGTGGTGACCTGGACCTCGTCGAACGAGGCCGTCATCACCTCCGCCGACAAGGGCACCGCGCCGAACGTCGTCGCGAAGGGCTCGCTCACGCGTCCGTCCGCCGACACCACCGTCACCCTCACCGCGACGATCACCGTCCCCGGCACCACGCCCCTCGTCCGGACCCTCACGCGCACCGTTCCGGCCGCGGCCCCCGTCGCCGCGAGCGACCTCGACGCGTACCTGTTCGCGTACTTCACCGGCGACAGCATCGAGGGCGAGAAGATCCGCTTCGCGACCTCCGACGGCAACGACTCGCTCAAGTGGAAGACCCTGAACGACGCGCAGCCGATCCTCACCTCGACCCTGGGCACGAAGGGCCTGCGCGACCCGTTCATCTTCCGCTCGAAGGAGGGCGACCGCTTCTTCCTGATGGCCACCGACCTCTCCGTCGGCACCACCGGCTTCGGCGGCTCGACCAACCGCGGCAGCCGCTACCTCGAGATCTGGGAGTCCACGGACCTCGTCAACTGGGGCCAGCAGCGCCACGTCGAGGTCAACCTGCCGAACGCGGGCATGACCTGGGCGCCGGAGGCCACCTACGACCCCACCATCGACGCGTACGTCGTCTACTGGACCTCGGCCCTCTTCACCGACAGCACCCGCAACGTCGAGGACGGCAACGGACCCCAGATCCTCACCTCCACCACCCGCGACTTCCGGGAGTTCACCACCCCCGAGGTCTGGTTCAAGGCCGCCGACGTCCCCTCGCTCAACAGCCGCAACGGGCTGATCGACGCCACGATGCTCAAGGACGGCGACACCTACTACCGCTTCACGAAGGCGACCGAGACCAGCGGCTGCCCCTCGCCCGACATCATCGGACAGAAGTCGACGAACCTGCGGGCCACCACCGCCTCCGGCGCGTGGAGCCTGATCGACACCTGCATCGGCCGCACCGCCGGAACGCCGGAGGTCGAGGGTCCCGAGATCTTCAAGACCAACGAGGGTGACCGGGCGGGCTACAAGTACTTCCTCTGGACCGACAACTACGGCGGACGCGGCTACATCCCGCTCGGCACGAACTCGCTCGAGGGCGACATCCAGTGGACGATCCCCAGCAGCTTCTCGCTGCCGACGTCGCCCCGCCACGGATCCGTCGTCTCCATCACCGCGAAGGAGCGCGACGCGCTGGCCGCGAAGTGGAACCCGTCGCTCCTGGTGACCTCGATCGACGCCGTGGCGCGGACCGTGCAGGCCGGATCGACCACCGTCGACCTGCCCGCCACGGTGGGCGCGACGTTCAAGGACGGCCACCGCGAGACGGTCGCCGTGACGTGGGAGACGGCCGATCTCAGCTCGCTGAAGAAGGCCGGCGACACTGTGCAGGTGCGCGGACAGCTCGCCAACTCGGCAGCGACGCCGGCCATCGCCACCATCACCGCCACGGCTCCTCCCGGACCGTCGCTGACGGCCTCGGCCGCGAGCCGCTGCGTCGCCGGCAAGGTGACGGTCACCGCGACCGGCACCAACACGAGCGGCTCCACGGTCGAGATGACCGTCGGCTCGCAGTGGGGGAGCAGGACCTTCGCCGGGGTCGCTCCCGGCAAGTCCGTATCCGCCGCCTTCACCACCCGGGCGACCTCGGTCACCGCGGGCGAGGTGAGCGTCGCCTCGAAGGACGCGAACGGCACCAGGACGGCCACCGCGCCGTACTCGGCGCTCACCTGCCGCTAGGCCGGTGACAGGGGAGGGGCGGCGTCCAGCCGCCCCTCCCCTGACCTCCTCCGTTCCGGGGCCTCCGGCCACCGGAGCAGGGGAGCATGGACCCTGGGTCCGTGCTCCCCGCATCCACCTCTCCCACGGAAGTAGACGAACAATGCGGTTCCGACGCACGACGGCCCTCCTGGTCGCCGCGAGCCTGACAGCGGGAGGGGCTGCGCTCGGCGCGGCACCCGCACAGGCCGCGGTGCCCAGCCCGGTCCTCTCCTACGACTTCTCCTCGTCCGCCGCCGTCGGCTCCGCCGTGGGCGCGGGCACGACCCTGACCGACTCCGCTGCGGGCCGCTCCGCCACCGTACGCGGGACCGGAGCGACGACCGTCGCCGGTCCGCGCGGCGGCACCGACCGCGCACTCCGCCTCCCCGGCGGCGCCGCAGGCAGCTCCGCCGCCTACGCCGAGATCGCGCCGGGACTGACCACGGCGGCCACCACCGACGTGACCATGTCGGCCTGGCTGCGCTGGGAGGGGAACCAGAACTGCAGCTGGGCGTACGCGCTCGGGCAGTCGACCGAGCGGTACCTCTTCACCACGCCCCAGTGCGGAGGCAACCTGATCGGTGCCGTGAAGAACGGCTCGGAGCAGCGCGCGGCCGACTCCGGTCCCGCCGCCACCGGCCGCTGGAGCCACGTCGCCGTGGTCCTGCGCAGCGGCGTCAGCGTCTCGACCTACGTCGACGGCCGGCTCGCCCAGACCACCCCGACCTCCGCGACCGGAGCGGCGACGGTCGGCACCTCCGCCTTCTCCGGCCTCCTCGGCAAGTCGTTCTACGGCCCCGACCCTCTCTTCGCCGGGGCGATGGACGACGTGCACGTCTACTCCTCCGCACTGACCCAGGACCAGGTGCGCGAGGACGCGGCTCCGGCCGCCGCCGCGATCGCCGCATCGGACGCCGCCGCGGCGACCGTCTCTGTGACCGGACCCGTCACCAGCGACCTCTCCCTGCCGACCCGCGGCGCGGGCGGCTCCGTCCTCACCTGGGCGAGCAGCGACCCCGCGGTGATCGGCACCGACGGCTCCGTGCGCCGCCCGGCACCCGGCTCGGCGAACGCCACCGTGACCCTGACCCCGACCGCGACCTTCGCCGGATCCGCCGCCACCGGCACCGCGCGCAGCGTCACTGTCGCCGCGGACACCGAGGCCGACGCCACGGCGCGCCTGCGCACCGCCCTCGTCGTCCCGCCGACCGTCGCCTCCGGAACCGCTCTTCCCACGCTCGCCGGCTACACCGTGTCGTGGAGCGCGGACGGCGCCGGCCTGTCCGGCGGACGCCTCGTGAACGACACGGCGACCGACCGGGCGCTCGCGCTCACCGCCTCCGTCAAGGTCGGCACCACCACGCTGACGAAGACCTTCCGCACCACCGTCCTCAGCGCCTCCACGGCGAAGACCGTGGTGTCGTACACCCGGACGCCGACCGGCGAGGACAAGGCGAACCAGGACACGATCGCCCGCGGCCTCCACCTGGCACTCGGCTCGTCCGTCGCCGACGCGGCACCGCTCTCGGGCAACTCGGGAGTCCTCTTCGCCGACGGGGTCTTCCTCGGGACCGACAAGGCCGACAACCGCGGCCTCGCGAACCCCTCGCTGTTCACCTTCGCCGACGGGACCGTCGGCGTGATCGCCACCCGCGTCCTGCAGTCGGGCGCGTCCGACGGCACCGGGGCCTCGAGCGCTCTGGTCTTCAAGGCCACGGACGCCACCGCGTCCGACTTCACCGAGCTCGGCCTCATCGACCTCGGCACCACCGGGGGCGTCGTCGCGCCGAAGGCCGTCTACGACACAGACCAGAACCGCTACCTCGTCTCCTGGACGGACTCCTCCGGGGCGGCGAAGTACACGACCGTCACGGACCTCGCCCGCACCGAGCTCCGCGCGCAGGAGTTCTGGCCGAAGGACGGCGGCCGTCGCAGCGTCGTCGTGACCGACGGGAACCGCGGTGCGGTCCTCGGAGGAAGCCCCGCCACCGTCGCCGCTCCCGACCTCTCCGGAGTCCCGGGCCGCGTCGCCGACGCTCTGCCGGGCGGCGCGCTGACGGTCTCCGGCTCCGTCGCCGACTCGCTCGTGAAGAGGTTCGGCCGCACGGTCAACACCGGATCCTCGGTCGCACCGCAGACGATCGATCAGGGCGATACCTCCGCCCTGTCCGGAGTGAAGGCGCAGCTCTCCTACAACGACGGCTCGACCGGCAGCCTCGGCATCGACTGGAACCAGCAGCAGCTCGCCGACCTCGCCGCGAAGGGCCCGGGAACGTACGACCTCTCCGGGACCGTCCGCCAGCGGCAGTACAACGAGCCGTTCGCCTACAACCGCGCGGATCCGACGATCTACCGCTACGAGCGCAACGGGAAGACGCAGTACCTCTTCACCGCCACGGACGACACGAACAACAACAACGTCGCCTCGCAGCACCTGCCGATCCGGGTCGCCGACAGCATCGACCAGCTCAGCGACGACAACGGCGGACGGGCCCGTGAGGTGGACCTCCTCAACCGCACCACGCGGATGGACCGCACCGCCGAGGGCAAGGTGATCGCGGGCTGCTACTGGGCCCCCGAGATCCACGAGATCGGCGGCAAGCTCTCCATCCTGTTCGCCCCGTGCTTCAACCCGGACAACGACCAGTCGAACCAGAACGGTCAGTGGTTCACGGTGCAGGCGCACATCATGCAGCTACGCGACGGCGGAGACCCCGCGAACCCCTCCGACTGGAGCGCGCCGCGCGCCGTCGTGAAGAGCGATGGGAGCGCCCTCGGACGCCCCGGCACGGGACGCAACATCAGCCTCGACATGACCTACTTCGAGTCCGGTGGAACTGCGTACTACGCCTGGTCCCAGCGCTACGTCGACAACGGAGTGAGCGACCCGGCGACCTGGATCGCCAAGGTCGATCCCGCGAACCCCACCCGCGTCATCGGCGAGCCGACCCCGATCATCGTGCCCTCGCTGACGTTCGAGGACCACCTGTCCGAGGGAGCATTCGCGATCCAGCGCGACGGGAGGATCACGCTCGTCTACTCCAGCAGCGGCGTCAGCCCGAAGTACATCGTGGGCGGCGCCTGGGCGAAGGAGGGCAGTGACCTGACCGACATCGCGAGCTGGACCAAGTACGACGCCCCGCTCCTGCAGAGCGTTCCCCTGCCCGACGGCGTCCTCGACTACCGCACCTACGAGCAGGGTCCCGGCCACGGAGCCGTCACCCAGGACGAGGACGGCAACGACGTGTACGTCTACCACACCTGGGGCAACGGAGTCGGGGGTGACGGCCGCGACACCCGTCTCGCCCGCATCCACTACGCCGCCGACGGCCGGCCGGTCTTCGACCTGACGCCGACGGAGGAGGTCGCACCCGCGAACCGGACTGTGACCGCCAAGGTCACCGTCACGTCGCCCCTGACCGTGACCGCCACGGCGTCGACCCGCTGCGTCAGCGGGAAGGTCGTCCTGACCACTGTGGTCAAGAACGACAGCCGCTCGATCATGGACATCACGACCGTCACCGCCTTCGGCTCGAAGACCGTGACCGGAGTCGCTCCGGGATCGTCCGCGTCGAGCGCCGTCACCACCCGAGCGGTCTCGATCCCCGCGGGGTCGGTGGCCGCGACAGGAAAGGCCGTCGTCGACGGGAAGACGGTCAGCACGCAGACGAGCGTCGACTACCCGGCGCGCAGCTGCCGCTGAGACGGTGAGGGAGCGGGCGCCACGATCGCCCGCTCCCTCGTCGTCCCGCCCCCGACCGGCACTGCGCCGCCCTGCAGTGCCGCCACCTCAGAAGGACGACCGACGAGATGCACCACAGCAGGAGGGCCGGGACGGTCCCGACGATCGGGCCCGTGCTGACGAAGGTCGCGCAGTCGCACACCCTCACCGAGGAGAAGGACGACGGAGCGGCCGGCAGCGCAGCTGCGGTCGGAGGACACGACCTTCTGCTGATCAACGGCAACGCCCTCCCTCTCTCCTGAGCCCCCCCTGCGCCGTTGGGACGGGTCCTCGACCCTGATCGCCCGACGATTCCGCCGCGGCGGCATCACCACCGGCTGCGGACCGGGGCGGCGATCGGGCCGTATCCTGCTGTCCGGACCGATCGCTGATGTGCGAACCTCTCCTGAGCGGACTCCCGGATGCGGGCCGACCGTGACCGGTCCGGCCCGTTCCTCTCGTTGCAGCAGGAGACCGCCGTTCCCCAGGAGACACCCGTGATGCGCCTCGATCGATTCCTCGTGTCCCTGGCACGCTCTGCGCGGTGCACGAACCGCTGCGGAGCCTGCGGGCTCGACTGCAGCACCGACGTCTTCATCCTGATCGCGCTCGCGACCGGCGAGAACCGCGGCGAGTCCCGCCTCCGAGAGGTTCTCGACCACCGCTCCGGTGACCGTGTCGATGTCGTCGAGGTGCGCAAGCGCCTCCTGCGGCTCTCCCGCCGGGGTCTGGTGCTCCTCGAGAGAGGCAGGAGGACCCCGCTGCAGCGCATCGAGCGCTTCTCGATCACGCGCGACGGCCGGGCCTTCCTGGCGTCCCACGCCAGAGCACTGGACCTCCTCGCCGAGGAGATCCACGTCGCGCTGCTGTCCCGCTGACGAGCCGAGTGCCTGTGCGGGCGCACGCGGGACGTCTCCTGGTCGGCCGTCGTCGGATCGGTCGTGTCGGTGACGCTCCACGTGGCGCGACTTCGACATGGACGTCGCCTCCGACTGCGTCCTGGGCGCTCCGGGGCAGCACGAGGCGTCGCCGACCATCCTGGGCGCCGCGTTCGCGACCGTGCTGCCGTGGCGCGACGCGATGGCGGCGCTCCTCGAGGAGGCCGTCCCTGCTGCATCCTCAGCAGTGCGAGGCCGGCCTGGGGCTCGCCTCGACCCAGGAGCCGGGTCCGGGGACAGGCCTGTCCTGATCCTCGACTGCAGAAGGAAGAGTCTCGGTCCCGGTCGAGCTCCTCCGACCGGGATCCGCCTCACGCCGGAACGCGCCCTTCGTGCATCACCCCGTGCTGGAGAGCTGGACGATCTCGGAGATCACCGCGGCTCGAGTGTCGTCCGGTATCCGATCGCCTCCGAGGGAGTGGTGCGACCACAGGCCGTCAGCCGCAAGGCAGGCGATGAACTGGCGGAGAGCGATCGGATCGGTCGCGGTCTCCTCTGCGGAGGGCGTCCACCTTCGGCGCACCTCCGCTACCGGCGCTCGGAGAGCGGTGTCGCTGCCCGTGGCCTGGAGGAGTCCGATCTGCATATGCGTCGACGGCGTCAGGGCGACGGTGACGTAGGCACTCACGCGCTCCGTCAAGGTGGCCTCGTCCGCGGTCTTCCCCGCGACGTCGATCAGCTGGGCTTCCCAGCCGGCCGCGACGTGCTCCTGGAGAGCATGGGCGAGATCGGCTCGATCGCGGAAGTGGTACATCATTCCACCGCGTGTCAGCCCAGCCTCTTCGGCAGTCGCTTCGAGCGTGACGCGAACAGAACCTTCCCTCGCCGCGACACGGACCGCTGCGTCGAGGATCCGAGTCCGGTTGTTGGGTCGCGTCGCGCGAGGAGACGTCCGAGGAGAAGCCAGGACCCCCTCACCGCTGGGCGGGTTCGGTTCCATGTCGTGATCGATTCCGCCGCTCCCTCGGTCCGAGTGAGCGGCTAGGGACGGCGGGTGCTGAGGCGCCCGGAGGGTGTCGACGCGTCACCGCACGAGCGGGTGCGACAGCGTCGGCCGCCAGTCTGCCATCCTCTCCTGCCGACGTCGGAAGGTGAGGCTCGACCCCCTCGGTGTCGAGCCGTCCTGACGACGGACTGCAGCCGGAGGGACGGCTGTCAAGGTCGACGAATCAGAAAGCAACTGTACATTCATGATTGTACAGTTGTGGTACGGTAACGGCCTGCCCAGCTTCGGAGCTGCGGGCGGTCAGATGCACTGCCGGTGCGGGATCCGAGGCTGAAAACCTCCAGCGACTTCATTCCTCAGAAGCCTGGAGGTTTCTTCATGTCCAGAATCGCGGACAAGCCGAACGCCCGCTGGTGGGCGCTCGCCGTTCTCGCCATGACCCAGCTCGTCGTCGTCCTCGACACGATGATCGTCACCATCGCCCTGCCTCAGGCCCAAGTGGATCTCGGGATGAGTGACAGCCTGCGCCAGTGGGTCGTCACCGCCTACGCCCTCGCCTTCGGAGCACTTCTCCTTCTGGGCGGTCGGATCGCCGATTACTGGGGCCGCAAGCGCACCTTCATGGTCGGAATGATCGGCTTCGGAGCGGCCTCGCTCTGGGCCGGACTGGCTCAGAGCGGTATGGAGCTCGTCATCGCCCGCGGTGTCCAGGGCGCCTTCGCGGCACTGCTCGCCCCCGCCGCACTCGCCATGCTCACCGTGACGTTCGCCCACGGCAAGGAGCGCAATCTCGCCTTCGCCGTCTTCGGCACGGTCGCCGGATCCGGAGCCGCAATCGGCCTGATCCTGGGCGGCGTGCTCACCGAATTCACCGACTGGCGCTGGTGCCTCTTCGTCAACCTCATCTTCGTCGCCTTCGGCCTCGTCGGCGGGGCTCTCGTGCTCCGCGAGAGCAAGGCGGAAGGAGACAACCGCTACGACGTCTGGGGAACCGTCGCCGTGACCCTGGGACTGGGCGCGATCGTCTACGGGTTCACCCGAGCCGAGCACGGATGGGGCGCGATCGACACCGTCGCCTTCCTCGCACTCGGCATCGTCCTGCTGACCGTCTTCGTGCTCATCGAACGCACGGTCGACCAGCCGTTGCTGCCCCTGCGCGTCATCCTGCGTCGTGTGCGAGGCGGCGCGATCCTCATCCAGGCCGCCAATGGCGCCGTGATGATCGGGGCCATCCTCTATCTCGCGTTCTACTTCCAGATCGTGCTCGGAATGGGACCGCTGATGGCAGGACTCGCGAACCTCGCCATGACCGTCGCGATCATGGCGTTCTCGCCCGTCACCACGAAGATCCTCAACACGTTCGGCCCCCGACCCCTGATGATCGTCGGGCCGCTCGTCTCGGCAGCAGGGCTCTTCCTGCTCCTCGGCATCACCCCGGACGGGAACTACTTCCTCCAGGTCCTGCCCGCCCTGGTCGTGCTCGGAATCGGACTCTCCATGCTCTTCGTGCCCGTCCAGAACCTCGCCCTTCTCGGGGTCGAGAACGAGGACGCCGGAGTGGCCTCCGCCGTCGTCAACTCCGTCTTCCACATCGGCGGGTCCATCGGTCTCGCGGTGTTCACCGTGTTCTACGCGAGCACCGCGGACTCCGCCATCGCGTCCGGAACGGCCGAGCTCACCGCATTCACCGACGGCTACAAGGCCGTGTTCCTGGCCGCAGCAGTGACCATGGTCGCCGCCTCTCTCACCGGATTCCTCCTCATCCGAGGGAAGAAGGAAGACCTGAACCCCGCCTGGGACGAGGCGGAGGCCGCCCTCGTCCACTGAGACGATGCCGAAGGGGCGGGCCGGTTCGTGCAGCAGCGGCAGACCGGCTCGCCTCTTCCCGTCCGACTCACGACACCCCGTACGTCGCCGACCGACGACCTCCCCTCGATGGGGAGTCGTTCGTGGATCGCAACGGTCCGGTCGTCCGACGCGGCCGCGTCATCCGGTGGGTCTTCTCCCGCGATGCCGGCTGCACCGCCGAGATCATCGAGGGTCGCGACCCGGTCGCCCGGCACATCACCGCAGACCGGAACGACGACGCCCGGCCGCCCTCAGGTGAGAGGCGGCCGGGCGTCGTCGGTCGGAGGACCCGGTCAGGTCAGCCGCAGCGGAGCGCCGGGTAGGCGGCGCTCACGGGAGCGGAGGCGCTGCCGACGGTGGCGACCCCCTGGACGGTGCCGGCGGCGACCGAGGCGGCCCGCGTGGTCACGGCCAGCGAGGCGGTCCGGCCCGCATCGATCTGCTGCGTCTTCGCGCCCCACAGGGTGTTCCAGCGGAGGTCGGCGGTCGACGCGGCCTTGTTGACAGTGGTCAGCGTGACCACCACCTTGCCCGCGACGCAGCGAGCCGCTGCAGTGGCGGTGACGGCCACAGCCGGCGCCTTCACGGTGATCGTCGCCGTGACGGTGCGGTTGGCCGAGGCCACCTCCTGCTCCTTCGAGAGCGAGAGGTCGAGCCGGCCGCTCGCGCGGATGTTCACGCCCTTGAACCAGGTGTTGCGGTCCGAATCGAACAGGCCGCCCGCGTTCTGCGGATCGGTCGCCGTGTGCGGGTCCGGGTAGGGGCGGGCGTGGTAGGCGAGGAGCAGGTTGCCCGACTCGTCCTCGACGAACGAGTTGTGCCCGGTGCCGGCCTGCTGGCGCGAGAAGTACTGCGTCTCGTCCGCGCCGAGGCGGCCCAGGTAGGTGTCCTCGGTGTCCAGCACCGGGAACGCGGTCTGCGTCCACGTCGCGGGGTTGAGGAGGTCGGCACTCGCGTCGGCCGTGAGCAGGCCGAGCGAGTAGTACTTGTCGACCGTTCCGCCCGAGTAGGTGAGGTACATGCGTCCTCCCTTGGACACGATGAACGGCGCCTCGACGACGCCCTGGTCGTTGCCCTCGGTGGTGTCGGACGGGGTCGGCGAGCGCTTGCCCGACTCCCACGGCTGGCTCTCGCCGTAGATGCGGGTGACCGCACCGGTCACCAGCGGGACGGTGCCCTTGGGCCCCATCGTCGCCTTGGCGAGGGAGAGCGTGTTGCCGTTGGGCAGGACCCAGTAGCCCTGGGTGGCGCCGTTCTCCTGGCGGTCGATGTAGCTGACGTCGAAGGCCGCGCCCTCGAGGACGACCGGCTCGCCCCACTTCGTCTGGTCGAGGAATCCGCCCTCGGCGATCGAGGCGTCGGTCCCGGTGTAGGGGATCAGGACGGTGTTGTCGCACCAGCCGCCCACAGGCGCGTAGCCCTTGTTCATGCCGGCGACGATCCACCAGGTGCCGTTGATCTTGTGGAACTCCTGCGCCCAGATGTATCCGCCCCAGCCGTAGAAGGTGTTCGGGTACTGGCTCTGGCGACCGGGCGTGCCGGCGTCGGGGTCGATCACGATCTGCTCGGGAGCGGAGTCGAGACCGGCGATGGTCTTCGAGCGCTTGAGGCCGATCTTGCGGTAGCTGGAGCTCTCCTCGATCGGGCCGAGCGAGTCCTGACCGTAGTGCGAGCCCGTGAGGTAGTAGTAGCCGTCGTCCTCGTTGAAGAAGACGTGCGGATCCGCGCGGGCCTCGTTGACCATCGCCTCGGGGTCCTGCTGGACGGAGCCGGTGACCCGGTAGGTCCCGGGACGCGAGGTGTCGACGGCGGTGGTCAGATCGTCCTGCCAGTCGACGTTGAGCGACTTGGTCGAGCCGTCGTTGTACTCCATCACGGCCTGCCCCGGGAGCGCTGCGGCGATCGCAGCGGATCCGGCGCCGGAGTCGACGGAGCCGCTGAGCGACTTCACACCGGTGTTCTTCAGGTCGACGTACTCGCGGTAGAACGTGCTGAACTCGGTCGAGGTCAGCGCCGTCTCGCCGGCCTGGCCCTGGGTGAACCCGGCGGGGAGACCCGAGCCCTGGACACCGGGGACGCGGGCGTCGGCGCGGGTGGTCGCTCCGGGAGCGGTGCCGGAGGCGAGGTCCGTGAACAGCGTCACGCGGCCCTCGGTGGTGAGCAGATCGGTCCAGAACAGCTTGTAGACGCCGAGGGCGGAGTCGAAGACGATCCGCGGGTCGGTCACGACCGAGCCCGGCGCGACCCGGAGGACGCGCTGGTCGCGGAACGTGCGGCCGTCGGCGGAGCTCCAGAGGTAGACGGAGTCCGTGGCGTTGTTCTGCGACGAGACCGCGCCGAGCGAGCCGTCCTTCGAGCGGAACAGCAGCGGCGAGCCCATCTGGGCGTTCGGGCGCTGCGCCTGATCGCCGTCCTTGAGGACGGAGAGGATCGACTGCGAGCGGTTCAGCGGCTCCCAGGTGGTCGCGCCGGCGGGCAGTGCGGCCGTGAAGAGCGAGTCCGCGCGGCGGTCGTCGTTGTACGCCAGCGGGTCGTCCTTCACTCCGTTCGTCGTGGTGACGGTCTTGACGGAGGTGGCGATGCGCCCGCCGGGCACGGCGAGGGTGCTGTCCCACGCGTAGGTCTGCCCGGCGACGGCTGCCTGGAGGCGGACGGCGACGGGAGCGGTGAGGCCCGAGAGGTTCACGGCGCCGGTGGAGGAGACGCGCGCGGCGCCGGCGCCGGAGGCGGTCCACGTCACGGTGTTCCCGAGGACCTGCGCGGGCAGGTCGCCGAGCACGGTCGTGGGGACGTCGAGGGCGGCGCGCAAGTCGGTCGCCACGGTGCTGCTCGTCGCGCCCAGCTCGGCCCCGGTCAGGGCGCGGTCGTAGACGCGCAGATTGTCGAGGAGTCCGGTGAAGTACTCCCCGCCGCCCCAGTTGGCCTTGCCGATCTGCAGGACTCCGCCGGTCGATCCGAGGACCGTCGCGAGCGAGGGGCCGGCCGTCGTGACGGCGACGGGCTTCGCATCGACGTAGAGGCGGGCGGTGCCGGCGCTCAGCACGAGATCGACGTGCTTCCACTCCGTGCTGCTCGGGCCGGTGAGGTTGCCCGAGGAGTCGCGGGCGCCGCTGTTGGCGTACCGCTCGACGGTGATGCCGTTCGTCCTGTCGAGGACGCCGACGTACTTCTCCTGGGCGTAGTCCTGGGTCGCGGCCGAGCGAGCGGCGAAGACCGACCAGCCGACGTTGTCCGCGGCGGCGGGCTTCGAGTCGTACGACAGAGTGACGGAGTCGCGACCCTTCAGCAGCGGCTGCCCGTCGGTCGCAGTGAGGTCGAGCCAGAACGAGGACGACAGCGAGACGGCGCTGCCCTGCCCGGTGCGGCCGGCGACGAGGGTCGGCGTGCCCTTCACGGCGGCGCGGGTCGACCGGTCGGTGAAGGCGCCTCCGCTCGGGGCGGTGTCGAAGGTGAAGTCCGCGAGCAGGCTCTGCGCGGGAGTGGTCGCCGCTGTCGCGGCGACGGCGACCGGCACGGCGGCGCCGGCGGCGAGGGCGATCGTCGCGGATGCGGCGAGGGTGGCGGCGAGCAGGCGCGAGGGCCTGCCTCCGCCCGGGGGTCGTGACGTCATCGTCGACGTGTCCTCTCGGGTTCTGCAGCGAACCGGTGGGCGGACGGGGGATCCCGCCTGCGGTGTGGTCATCGCACGGTACCGGCGATTGTTCACGGTAACAAGGGAGCACGACCATCGGTTGCGAAACTCCCACACCCGTCGGACATCCGGGCGAGCAGAACGCCGAAGCGGGAGGGCCGGCAGCCTCTGCGCCGGCCCCGCCCGGTCAGTGCCCGCGCGCGATCCACTCCTCGCGGTGCGGCGCCTCCGCCCCGATCGTCGTCGAGTCGCCGTGGCCGGTCCGGACCACCGTCTCGGCGGGCAGCGTCAGCAGGCGCTCCGTGATCGAGTCGATGATCGTCGGGAAGTCGCTGTACGAGCGGCCGGTGGCCCCCGGCCCGCCCTGGAAGAGGGTGTCGCCGGTGAACACCGTGCCGAGCGCCTCGGCGACGAAGCAGACGGCGCCGGGGGTGTGGCCCGGGGTGTGCCGCACCTCGAGCTCGACGCCGGCGACGGGCACGATCCGCCCGTCGACCAGACCGCCGCTCGGGGCCGTGCCGGGGTGCACGGCGTCCCACAGCATCCGGTCGGCCTCGTGGAGCAGCATCGGAGCGCCGGTCGCAGCGCGGACTCCCTCGACCGCGTCGAGGTGGTCGTCGTGCCCGTGGGTCAGCAGTACGGCGAGGAGCCGGCGCTCGCCGACGGCCGCGAGGATCGCGTCCGCGTCGTGGGCCGCGTCGATGACGACGCACTCGGAGTCGTCGCCGACGATCCAGACGTTGTTGTCGACGTCCCAGGTGCCGCCGTCGAGGCTGAAGGTGCCGCTCGTGACGAGCTGCTCGATCCGCGCGCCCATCAGAGCACCACCACCGAGCGGAGCACGTCGCCGCCGGCCATCGTGGCGAAGGCCTCCTCGATGTCCTCGATCCCGATCCGCTCGCTCACGAACTCGTCCAGGGGAAGTCGGCCCTGGAGGTAGAGGCCGGTCAGCATCGGGAAGTCCCTCTCCGGCAGGCAGTCGCCGTACCAGCTCGACTTCAGCGAGCCGCCGCGGCCGAAGACGTCGAGCAGGGGGATCTCGAGCGTCATCTCGGGAGTCGGCACCCCGACCAGCACCACGGTCCCGGCGAGGTCGCGGGCGTAGAACGCCTGGCGCCAGGTCTCGGGGCGGCCCACGGCGTCGATGACGACGTCCGCTCCGAAGCCGTTCGTCAGAGCCTGCACCGCCGCGACGACGCCCGCCTCGTCGAGGCCGCTGGAGTCGATGACGTGCGTGGCGCCGAGCATCTCGGCCGCGACCAGCTTCTTGGGGTCCCGGTCGATCGCGATGACCGTGCCGGCGCCCGCGAGAGCGGCGCCGACCACGGCGGCCGTGCCGACTCCTCCGCAGCCGATGACCGCGACGGAGTCGCCGCGCGTCACGTTCCCGGTGTTCATCGCCGCGCCGAGGCCGGCCATGATCCCGCAGCCGAGCAGGCCCACCGCGGCGGGGTCCGCCTCCGGATCGACCTTCGTGCACTGCTTCGCGTGCACGAGGGTCTTCTCGGCGAAGGCGCCGATCCCGAGGGCGGGGCTGAGCTCGGTGCCGTCCTCCAGGGTCATCCGCTGCGTCGCGTTGAAGGTGTCGAAGCAGTACCAGGGCTCGGCCCGGGTGCAGGCCCGGCACTCGCCGCAGACCGCGCGCCAGTTGAGGACCACGAAGTCGCCGACCGCGACATGGGTGACTCCCTCTCCGATCGCGCTGACCCGTCCGGCCGCCTCGTGACCGAGGAGGAAGGGGAAGTCGTCGCTGATCCCGCCCTCGCGGTAGTGGAAGTCGGTGTGGCAGACACCGCAGGTCTCGATGTCGACCACGGCCTCGCCCGGGCCCGGGTCGGGGACGACGATGTCGACGAGCTCCACGGGAGCGCCCTTCGACCGGGCGATGACGCCGCGCACAGTGGTGGGCATGGGGGCTCCTTCGACGGGGGCGTGCAGGTCCGATCCACAGTAACGACCGCGGGAGGCGGGTGCGCCGGGTGGACGCGGGCGCTCCCGCCCACTCCGGGGCCGGGCCGCCCGCCTCGCGGACCGCGACCCTGACAGTCGGTAGGGTGCGGGCCATGCGCACTCTGTACCCCGAGATCGAGCCCCACGACTCCGGCATGCTCGACGTCGGCGACGGCCACTCGCTCTACTGGGAGGTCTCGGGCAACCCCGAGGGCAAGCCCGTCGTGTTCCTGCACGGCGGCCCCGGGGCCGGCACCTCGCCCGCCCACCGGCGGCTGTTCGACCCCGAGAAGTACCGCATCGTGCTGTTCGACCAGCGCATGTGCGGCCGCTCGACCCCGCACGCCGGCGAGCCGGAGGCCGACCTCTCGACCAACACCACCTGGTACCTCGTCGCCGACATCGAGCGCCTCCGCGAGCACCTCGGCGTCGAGCGCTGGCTCGTGCTCGGCGGCTCCTGGGGCTCGACCCTCGCCCTCGCCTACGCCGAGACCCACCCCGAGCGGGTCAGCGAGATCGTCCTCCGCGGGATCTTCACCCTCCGCCGCGCCGAGCTCGAGTGGTTCTACGAGGGCGGCGCCGCCGCGGTCTACCCGGACCTCTGGGAGGGCTACACCTCCGTCGTCCCGGCCGGCGAGCGGGGCAGCCTCATCGAGGCGTACTACCGCCTGCTCCACGACGCGGACCCCGCCGTGCACGGCCCCGCCGGTGTCGCCTGGACCACCTGGGAGGCGTCGACCATCACCCTCCTGCAGAAGCCGGAGCTGATCGCGGACTGGTCCGATCCCGTCTTCGCGCTCGCCTTCGCCCGCATCGAGAACCACTTCTTCGTGCACAGGGGCTGGCTGGAGGAGGGGCAGCTGATCCGCGACGCCGGCGTCCTCCGCGACATCCCGGCCGTCATCGTGCAGGGCCGCTACGACATGTGCACCCCGGCCTTCACCGCCTGGGACCTGCACCGGGCCTGGCCCGAGGCCGACTTCCGGATGATCGCCGACGCGGGCCACGCCTTCGACGAGCCGGGGATCCTCGACGCGCTGATCGAGGCGACGGACCGCTTCGCGTCCTGACGCGCGGGGCGGTCCGCGCCTCGCGGCCGGGATGCCCGGGCGCCCGTGCCTGAGCGTCCCGCGCCCGGTGCCGTCGTGCCCCGGGAGCGGGTCTACCCTGATCAGATGCGCGCGGACGACGCCTCCGGTATGGAGGACTGGCCCACCGGCCGGCTGCTCTCCACCGCCTCCCGGATGGTCGAGCACGCCTGGCACGGCGCTCTCGCCGAGATCGGCCTCACCCACGCCGGCCTGATCGTGCTGCACCTCCTGCAGGCGGGTCCCGTCGCGCAGAAGGAGCTGGCCGCCGCGGCCCACGTCGAGGTGCAGACCATGTCGCGCACCATCGAGCGCCTCGAGCGCGAGGGCCACGTCTCGCGCACCACGGATCCGTCGGACCGCCGCCGGCAGCTCGTCGCGCTCACCGACGCGGGCGGCGAGGCCTGGCGCCGGGCGCACCGCCTCGAGGTCGACATGTTCCCGGGCTCGCTCGAGCACGGCCCCCTGCGCGAGGCGCTGCTCGAGATCATCCGCTCGGCCAGCGAGTCGCGCTGGGGCTGACCGCAAGCCCGAGCGGAGCCCGTCCGCGGAGCGCTAGCTTCGTCGGCATGACCTTCAACGACGACTCCCAGCTCAGCGGCGGCAAGGTCCGCCGTCGCGGCCGCACCACCGGCATCGCCGTCGGCGGGGGCGCGGTGGGCGTGGTCGTGCTCGCGCTGCTCTCGCAGCTGCTCGGCGTGAACCTCTCGGGCCTCGGCGAGGTGTTCGGCGGAGGCGGGTCCT
Organism: Rathayibacter sp. AY1C7; assembly: GCF_002931865.1. NCBI lineage: Bacteria > Bacillati > Actinomycetota > Actinomycetes > Micrococcales > Microbacteriaceae > Rathayibacter > Rathayibacter sp. AY1C7. The sequence goes on from NZ_PSWB01000014.1 coordinate 43,102, forward strand.
CGCCGGAGGGCGTCACCTCCACCGCGGTGGCCTGCGACAGCGGCGCCGACGCGAACACGCAGGTCGACTGCCGCCTCGAGGGTGCGGCCGAGTCGCTCGACCGCTACTGGGGCGAGCAGACGCCGACCCTCGGAGTCGCCTACACGACCCCGACCGGCGTCGACCTGTTCGAGGACAGCACCACCACCGGCTGCGGGAGCGCGACCGCCGCGGTCGGCCCGTTCTACTGCCCGCCGGACCGGACGATCTACCTCGACACCGACTTCTTCGACGAGCTGCGCACCCGGTTCGACACCTCGGGCGGATCGCTCGCGCAGATGTACATCCTCGCCCACGAGTGGGGCCACCACATCCAGAACCTGACCGGCGCGATGGAGTCGGCGGACCGCTCCGGCACCGGTCCCGAGTCGGACTCGGTGCCCCTCGAGCTGCAGGCCGACTGCTTCGCCGGAGCCTGGGTGGGCGACGCCTCGACGGTGCCCGACGAGACCGGCACGCCCTACCTCAAGCCGGTGACGGCGCAGGAGTACCAGGACGCGCTCGGCGCCGCGGCAGCCGTCGGCGACGACCGCATCCAGGAGCAGGCCACCGGCACCGTCGATCCGGAGGGGTGGACGCACGGCTCGGCCGAGCAGCGCCAGCGCTGGTTCCAGGCCGGCTTCGAGGGCGACGCCACCAGCTGCGACACCTTCGCGGCCGCGCAGCTCTGACCGGGCGCCGCTGAGGGCTCCTCGCCGCTGCCTGCGGACTCCCGCGGGTCAGGACACGGAGTCGGCCGGCTCCTCCATGTACCACTCGGTGAACGAGCGCGCCCGCCCGTCGGGGGCGAAGCGGATGACCCAGAGGTTCAGGTAGGTGCGGTCGCCCGGGTAGACGGTGCGCGCCTCCACCACGGCGGTCTCCTCCGTCAGCGCGACCAGGCCCCACGCGAACGTCGGGTCGGCGGGCTCCTCCTCCGCCCGCCACCACTCGACGATCGCGTCGCGCGGAGTGATCGCGTCGCGGTGCGGCGCCGTGAAGTACTCGGCGTCCTCGGTGAACAGTGCGGCCACGTCTGCCGCGTCGTCCGTGGCCCAGGCCTTCTCGTAGCCGGCGATCCAGCTCTCGATGTCGATCATCCGCCCATCCTCGTCCTGCCCGACGCGCGCGGGAAGGAGGAGGAGGGAACAAAGCGGCGGCCCGCGATGTTGAGCCCCGAGCCGGTCGAAAGCAGAGCCGAGCGATACGATCCCGCCGACGACGGCCCGCCCGCCGCCGCGGTCCGGGTGCGCGTCCGCCGCCGACACGAAGGACAGCCGTGCCCGACTCCGACAGACGCTCCCTGACCCGCTCGCCGGACCCGCGCCTCATCACCGCCGTCCTCGCCTTCGCGGGGATGAGCGCCTCCTTCATGCAGACGCTGGTCGTCCCGATCCAGTCCGAGCTGCCGACGCTGCTCGGCGCCGACCGCACCGAGACCGCGTGGGTGATCACCGCGACGCTGCTGAGCGCCTGCATCCTCACCCCGGTCTCCGGCCGCCTCGGCGACCTCTACGGCAAGCGGCGGATGGCCGTGGCCGCGCTGGTCGTGCTCGTGATCGGCTCGATCGTCTGCGCCTTCGCGGGCGACGTGTGGACGCTGGTCGTGGGCCGGGCCCTCCAGGGCGCGGTGATGGGCGTCATCCCGCTCGGCATCTCGATCCTCCGCGACACCCTCCACCGCGACCGGCTCCCCGGCGCGATCGCCCTGGTCAGCGCGACCCTCGGCATCGGCGGCGCGCTCGGCCTGCCGCTCAGCGCCCTCATCGCGCAGAACACCGACTGGCACGTCCTGTTCTGGATGTCCGCAGGCCTCGGCGTCCTCGACATCGTCCTCGTCCTCCTGGTCGTGCCGGTGTCGACGCTGCGCTCGGCCGGCACCTTCGACGTGGTCGGCACGATCGGCCTCGCCCTCGGACTGAGCGGCGTGCTGATCGCCGTCTCGCGCGGCAACGACTCCGGCTGGACGAGCCCCGCGATCCTCGGCTCCGGCCTCGGCGGCATCGCCGTCCTGCTCCTCTGGGGCTGGTACGAGCTGCGGCAGGAGAGCCCGCTCGTCGACCTCCGGGTGGCCGCCCGCCCCGCCGTCCTCTTCACCAACCTCGCCTCGGTGGCGGTCGGCTTCGCGTTCTTCGGCGCCCAGATCACGCTGCCGCAGCGCCTCGAGCTGCCGACCGCGTCCGGCGTCGGCTTCGGCCTGAGCCTGATCGTGGCGAGCCTCGTGCTCGCGCCCTCGGGCCTGGCGATGATGGCGACGTCCCCGCTCGCCGCCCGCCTCTCGGCGCAGTCCGGGCCGCGGCTCGTGCTGATCGCCGGCTCCGGGCTGATCGCGGTCTCGTACCTGCTGATCCTCCCGTTCGGCGGCGAGGTGTGGCAGATCCTGGTGATCAACGCCCTCATCGGCGTCGGGCTGGGCCTCGCCTACGCCGCGATGCCGACGCTCATCATGCACGCCGTCCCCGCCTCGGAGACCGCCGCCGCGAACGGGCTGAACTCGCTGATGCGCACCCTCGGCACGACGCTCTCCTCCGCCGTGACCGCGGGCGTGCTCGCGCAGCTGACCGTGTCCGTCGGCGACGTGCAGCTGCCGAGCTCGCAGGGCTTCGAGACCACGTTCGTGATCGGCGCGATCGGAGCGCTGGTCGCCGTCGCCCTCGGCCTGCTCATCCCGCGGGCGCCCCGCCCGGAGGCGCGACCCGCTCTGCCCTGACCGGACCGCGCGTCGTCGGCCGCGACTGCTCCTCGCCGAGGACCTGATCGCGGCCGGCGTCGCGCGTCCGCTACTCGTCCTCGAGCAGCATCCGCTCGATCTGCAGCTCGCGCAGCCTCGTCGAGGTCTGCAGGTTCTCGCGCGCGGCGAGCACCAGGCGGCACAGCAGCACCAGCAGGACGATCGCGAGCACCGCGACCGCCGTCACGACGACTCCGTACAGCGCGGTCAGGACTCCCCAGGTCTGGATCATCCCTCGACGCTACGGAGCCGCGCCCGCCCTCGCGTCCCCAGCTCGGCGGAGAGCGCGGGGCGGGGCGGGCAGCCGGTGCAGGGGCAGTGGACGCGCAGAGCCCGGCCCGCGAGGGCTCAGCCCGCGAACGCCCCACGGTACGCCCGCGCCGGGTGCGTCGCCGGCAGCTCGTCCGTCCCGAACAGCTTGCGGCGCAGCGTCCCCTCGGCGTACTCGGTCTGCGCGAGGCCCCGCTCCTGGAGCACCGGCATCACCCGGTCGACGAACTCCTCGTAGCTGCCGGGCAGGATCCAGTTGACGACATTGATCCCGTCGATCCCCGCGTCGCGCCAGCCCGCTAGGTGGTCGGCGATCTGCTCGGGAGTGCCGACGACCCGTCCGCGCAGCTTCGCCGAGAGCCGGGCCAGGTCGCGGACGGTCGGCTCGCGGTCGGGGGAGGCGTCCCGGATCCACTGCAGGTGGCTCTGGCCGGCGTAGGTCTCGATCGCCGAGAGCGGCAGGTCGGGGTCGAGCTTCTCGCCCGTCGCCGGGTCGAAGCCGAGGTTCGAGTGCACGAGGAAGGCGTCGGAGGAGAGGTACTCGTCGATCTCGCGCTCAGCGCGGCGCGCCTCCTCCTCCGTGTCGCCGGTGATGAAGGAGAGCCCCAGGTAGAAGGAGGGCGCACCCGCTCCGCGACCGGCCGCCGCGGCGAGGGCCCGCGTGTCCTCGATCAGCTCGCGGGTCTTCTCCGGCGACCCCGAGAACACGAACTGCGCCTCCGCGTTCCGCGCGGCGAAGCGCCGACCCGCGGGGGAGGAGCCGGCCTGGAAGAGCACGGGCGTGCGCTGGGGCGACGGAGCCGAGAGGTGCGGCCCCTGCACGCGGTAGCGCTTCCCGACGTGGTCGATGCGGTGGATGCGCGCCGGGTCGGCGAAGGAGCCGCTCTTGTCGCGCAGGAGCGCACCGTCGTCCCACGAGCCCTCCCACAGCTTGTAGACCACGTCGAGGTACTCCTGCGCCCAGGCGTAGCGCTCGTCGTGCTCCTCGAGCCGGTCGTAGCCGAAGTTGCGGGCCGCGCCGTCGAGGGCGCTGGTGACGATGTTCCAGGCGATCCGCCCCTTCGAGAGGTGGTCGAGGGTCGAGACCTTCCGGGCGAAGTCGAACGGATGCGACTGCAGCACCGAGCTCGTGAACGCGAAGCCGAGGTGCTCGGTGCTCACCGCCAGGGCCGAGAGCAGCACGGACGGGTCGTTGCTGGGCAGCTGCAGCCCCTCGCGGGCGTTGACGTCCCAGTCGCCGTCCGCCGGACCGTAGAGCCCCGCCACGTCGGCGAAGAACATCGCGTCGAAGCGGCCGCGCTCCAGCGTCCGGGCGAGGTCGATCCAGAGCTGCACGTCGTCGAACTCGTGCTGCCGGGCGTCGGGGTGGCGCCAGAGGCCGTGCTGGATGTGGGAGGCGGTGTTCATGACGAACGCGCAGAAGCGCAGCGGGCGGGGCTCGGTGATCACGCTCCCAGGCTAGGCCGGGCGCCTCCCACCGGTCTCGAACGACTCCGCGCGTAGGGTGTCCGACTGTGGAATCCCGCATCCCCGAACCCGCGCACGCCGTCCCTCCGCTGACGGATGCCGTCGCCGAAGCGCTCGACGCCACCACCGTCGCCGAGATCCGCGCCCTGCGCGACGACTTCGCGCGCTTCATGCTCCAGTACAAGTTCGGGATGGACGAGATCGTCACGAAGGTGTCGATCCTGCAGGAGGAGTTCCGCGAGCTGCAGGAGTACAACCCGATCGAGCACGTCACGAGCCGGCTCAAGTCGGCCGACAGCCTGATCGAGAAGATCGAGCGCAAGGGCTGCGAGACGACCTTCGAGGGCATCGCCGACGCGATCACCGACATCGCCGGCGTGCGGATCACCTGCAGCTTCGTCTCGGACGTCTACCGCGTCTTCGACCTGCTCACCTCGCAGTCCGACGTGACGGTGCTCGAGGTGAAGGACTACATCGCCGAGCCGAAGGAGAACGGCTACAAGAGCCTGCACGCGATCGTCGAGGTGCCCGTGTTCCTCTCCGGCGGATCGGTCGACGTCTGCGTCGAGGTGCAGTTCCGGACCATCGCGATGGACTTCTGGGCGAGCCTGGAGCACAAGATCTACTACAAGTACGACCGCCAGGTCCCGCAGGAGCTCCTCGACGGCCTCGCCGACGCGGCCCGCACCGCCGCCACCCTCGACGCCGACATGGAGCGCCTCCACCGCCAGGTCCGCGGCCCGCTGCCCGGCGCGCGCACCTACGACGTCTGACGCGCCGCCCCACGCCCGCGATCGGGCCGCCCCGACTCCTGCCGATCGAGCACCCCGCGCAGCGGGCCTCTCGAGATCCCCCTACGGAGTCAGCAGCGGCAGCAGCGCCAGCAGCAGCACCGCGGAGCCGTTCAGCGTCGCGTGCGAGACGATCGCCGCTCCGAGCCGCCCGGTGATCGTCGCGATCCAGCCGTGCGCGAGTCCCGCGGTGACCGTCGTCACGCCGAGCGTCACGATCGTCGCCGGGTTCACCATCTGGTGCCCGTGCAGCAGGGCGAAGACCGCCGTGGACGCCAGGATGCTGAACACCATCGCCCAGACGCGGCGGCCGCGGGTGGGCGGCGCCGACTCCGCCGAGCCCCGGAGCATCCGGTTCCGCACCGCGCGCATCACGACGCCGCGGCAGAGGACCTCCTCGACCAGCGGCGCGACGACGACGGGGATGAGGACCGAGCTCAGCACGAACCACAGCGGATCGGGGTCGATGTCGAGGTTCCCCTGCGCGTCCTGGAGGAGCGGAGCGAACGCGGCGAGCACGAACAGGATCACGACGCGCACTGCGATGCCGAGCCCGATCCCGATGGGCACGTCGATCCAGCGGAACCGCAGCCCGAAGTCGGCCGCCATCGTGCCCAGCCCGCGCAGCCGAGACGCCGCGAACGGGACGATCAGCGCGACGAGATAGCTCGCGAGCGCCCCCGCGAAGGCGAGTCCGGCGGAGTAGGGGAGCACGCCGAACCCGAACAGCAGGATGAGCACGGCCAGCGGCAGGACGATCCCGACGATCGTGAGCACGGCGGTCGGCAGGCCCCAGCGGACCCGAGGATCGGGCAGGTAGAGGAGGGAGGAGTAGGGCGCGTGGACCGAGGGGAGGGGCTCGGCCGGCCACGACGTCGCCGCAGCGGAGTCGGGCGCGAGCGTCGCGGGATCGGGCGGCGGGAAGGCGTCGGGTTGCATGGCCGGGCCAGCCTACGCAGACCGCCTGGACGGGATCCGGGCCGCAGTCACTGCTCGGCGCGGGCCGGAACGGGAGGGATGTGCGGCGGATCGCGGCGGCGGGGACCTCCGGGTACGAAGAAACCCCCGCCATGTAGAAGCTAGGCGAGGGTTCCAGTGGCTCCGACGGGCGTCGATCCCGTGACCTCACGATTTTCAGTCGTGCGCTCTACCAACTGAGCTACAGAGCCGTTGCGACGTGATGTCGCTGGAGAGGTGATCTCCTGAAAAAGGCCCTTCCTCTCGGAAGGGCCTCTTTGCGACCCTGACGGGACTTGAACCCGCGACCTCCGCCGTGACAGGGCGGCACGCTAACCAACTGCGCTACAGGGCCTCGTTGCGAAGACAAGCATACTGCCTTCGAGGCTGTTCTATTTTCACGCCCCGACCCTCTCGAGCCGGCGCACTTTCCGGTGGTGCTGGTACTTCTGGTGGTGCTGGTAGTACCGACCCATCCGTGACCCCAACGGGATTCGAACCCGTGCTGCCGCCGTGAAAGGGCGGTGTCCTAGGCCACTAAACGATGGGGCCGGAGACTCGCGGGGCGACCCTGCGGCCGACCCCCCATGACTACCGACACGCAAGCATAGGGGGCCGCGGCGCAGGATGCAAAATCGACGGTTCCGCAGGCGGCGTGCACCCCGTCCGGGGTTGACCCGGGTCTAGGAGATCGGGCAGAGCCGCGGTTAGGGTGGGGCGGAATCGCTCTTCCCCCCACCCGCGCGCCGGAGCCGCACCGCCGCGGAGGGAGGGCCCCCTATCCCCGAGGTCCCATGCCCCACTCCCTGCGCCGTCCGCGTCCCGCCCGCCTCCCCGGCGCGCCGCGACTCGGGCGACTCCGAGGTGCTGCCCTGGCCTCCGCCGTCGTCGCGCTCGTCGCCGGCCTGCTCGTCGCCACTCCCGCCCAGGCGGTCGAGTACCCGTCGTGGGCCGACGTCGAGGCGGCGAAGGGCGACACCGCCGCCGCCGCCGCTCAGGTCGACCGGATCACGTCCCTGATCGGCGACCTCCAGAGCGAGGTCGCCTCCGCTCAGCAGCTCGCGCAGCAGCGCGGCGACGAGCACTTCGCCGCTCAGCAGGCGTTCGACGAGGCCTCGGACCAGTCGAAGAAGCTCGAGGACCGGGCCGCCGCCAGCGCCGAGGAGGCCGACAAGGCCTCGCAGCAGGCGGGCCTGCTCGCCGCGCAGCTCTACCGCAGCACCGGCACCGACCTGTCCGTCAACATCTTCCTCGACCAGAAGGCCGGCCAGGCCGACCAGCTGCTGTCGAAGATCGGGAGCATGACCAAGCTGGTCGAGCGCTCCTCCGCGATCTACGAGCAGGCCAGCACCGCCCGGAACACCGCGTTGTCCCTCGCCGACCAGGCCGAGGTCGCGCAGACGGAGCGCGAGCGCCTCCGCGTCGCCGCCGAGCAGAAGCTGGCCGAGGCGACCGCCGCTCAGGAGGCGTCCGAGGCCGCGCTCGCCGAGCAGCAGGAGCAGAGCGTCGTGCTCGAGCAGCAGCTCGCCGCGCTCCGCGACACCGAGTCGAAGACCGTGGCCGAGTACGAGGCCGGCGTCGCCGCCCGCGAGGCCGAGCGCCTCCGGAAGCTCGCCGAGGAGGAGGCCGCCCGCCAGGCCGCCGCCCAGGCCGAGGCCGCGCGCCGCGAGGCCGCCCGGGCCGCGGCCGCGTCCAGCGGCGGCAGCGGTGGCGGCGGCGGGTACGTCGCCCCCTCGGGCGGCGGCGGCTCCAGCGCCGTCAGCGACTCCGGCTGGGTCCGCCCTGCCGGAGGCCGCATCACCGGCACCTTCGGCCCGCGCGACAGCATCTCGACCGGCGGAGGATCCTCCGGCTCGTACCACCGCGGCACCGACCTCGCGGGCGGCTGCGGCATCCCGATCTTCGCGGCGCACAGCGGCACCGTCTCCTACGCGGGCCCCAACGGCACCTACGGCAACTGGGTTCTGATCGACCACGGCAGCGGCATCAGCACCGGCTACGCCCACATCATGTCCGGCGGGATCTACGTCCGCGTCGGCCAGCAGGTCCAGGCGGGCGAGCAGATCGCCGCCGTCGGCTCGACCGGCGCCTCCACCGGCTGCCACCTGCACTTCGAGACCCGCGTCAACGGCTCCGCCGTCGACGCCCAACCTTTCATGGCCCAACGAGGAGTCACCCTTGGCTGACGCACAGACGACCGCACGCACCTTCACCCCGGCACCCCGGGAGCGCGCCTGGAAGGGCCGCCTCCCGCTCGTCATCTCCGCCGCCTTCGCGGTCACGGCGGTCACCGCGTCCCTCGGCATCACCCCGGCCCTCGCCGACGACGCGAAGTACCCCTCGTGGGACGACGTGCAGAACGCCAAGAAGGACGAGGCGAGCAAGCAGGCAGAGATCGACTCGATCACCGGCCTCATCGCGAGCCTGCAGACCGCGGTCGACGAGAAGTCGATCACCGCGATGAAGAAGGCCGAGGCCTGGCGCCAGGCCAAGGAGGCGCTCGACGCCGCTGCGAAGGCCGTCGACGACCTCGAGGAGAAGGCGACCACCGCCTCCGCCAAGGCCCAGACCTCGAAGATGCGCGCCGGCCTGCTGGCCGCGCACCTCTCTCGCGCCGCCGGTGGCGACCTCTCCGCCAGCCTCGTGGCCAAGGGCAAGGACGCGGGCGACCTGCTCTACCAGCTCGGCGCGATGTCGCAGCTCTCGGAGCAGTCGCAGAAGGTCTACGCCGACGCCCTCGCCGACAAGCAGAACGCGGAGTCGCTCGGCGACCAGGCCGACCTCGCCGTCACCGAGCACCAGGCGCTCTCGGACGAGGCGGACGCAGCCCGCAAGGACGCCGACGCCGCCGCCGAGTCGGCCCGCGCGTCGCTCTCGGCGCAGGAGGAGAAGTCGCAGGAGCTGGTCGCCCAGCTCGCGCTGCTGAAGGACTCCTCGGTCGAGGCCGAGACCCAGTACCTCGCGGGCGAGCAGAAGCGCCAGGCCGACGAGGCCGCCGCCCAGGCGCAGGCCGAGGCGGAGGCCGCCGCTCAGGCGCAGTCCACCGCCCGCTCCGCCCAGCAGCAGTCCTCGGCGCAGGCCGACGCCGCCGCCCCGTCGCGTCAGACCGCGTCCCTCCCGCAGCCCGCCGCTCCGCAGCCCGCGCAGCAGCAGCCGGCTCCGGCTCCGGCTCCTGCTCCGGCCCAGCCCGCTGCTCAGCCGGTCGCCCAGCCGGCGGCTCAGCCGCTCCCGCAGCCGGTGACCGCTCCGGTCCTGGTGCCGACCAGCGGCGCCGTCGAGAACGCGATCTCGTACGCGATGGCTCAGCTCGGCGAGGAGTACGTCCTCGGCGGCATGGGCCCGGACCAGTGGGACTGCTCGGGCCTCACCAAGGCCTCGTACGCGTCCTCGGGCATCTACATCGGCACCCACTCGGCGACGAACCAGTACAACACCATGGCCGGCGCCGGCAAGCTCGTCCCCTACAGCCAGCGCCAGCGCGGCGACCTGATCTTCTGGGGTGGCGGCGGGGACTACTACCACGTGGCCATCTACCTCGGGAACAACCAGATCATCGAGGCCGCCGACTACGGCAAGCCCGTGCGCATCTGGAACACCTGGGGCACGCCCGCCGGCATGGTCGGCCGCCCGGCCGCCTGAGCCGCGGCCGCACCGCGCAACGAGAGAACCCCCTCCTGTCGAGACGACGGGAGGGGGTTCCTTCGTTGGTGCGAGGGGTCAGTGACCCTCTTCGGCCAGCTTCTTGATGCCGTCCTGGACGATCTGCTCCGCCTCGGCGGCGTCGCCCCACGCGTCGACCTTGACCCACTTGCCGGGCTCGAGGTCCTTGTAGCGCTCGAAGAAGTGCTTGATCTCGTTCTTCGTCTGCTCCGGGACGTCGCCGATGTCCTGGATGTGCTGCCAGCGCGGGTCCTTCGCGGGGACCACGATCACCTTCGCGTCGGAGCCGGCCTCGTCGCTCATGTTGAGCACGCCGACCGGGCGGACGGAGACGCCCACGCCCGGGAAGACGGGGTACTCGAGCAGTACCAGCGCGTCGACGGGGTCGCCGTCGAGGCCGAGGGTGTTCTCGAAGTACCCGTAGTCCGTCGGGTAGACGAAGGAGGTGAAGAGCACGCGGTCGAGGTAGACGCGACCGGTCTCGTGGTCGACCTCGTACTTGTTGCGGCTCCCCTTGGGGATCTCGACGACGACGTCGTATGCGGCCATGCTCTCTCCTTGAGTCGGTGGCGCCGTGAGCGGCGCATCGGCGGACGGATCGGCCTCCGGAACGCTCGCGCGGGTGCGCGCGCGGGAGGGGCGGATCGCTGGCATTACGTTACTTGATGTGCCCGATCGCCCCCGCCTGACCCCCGCCGTCGCCGATCTGCGGCGGGCGGTGCGCGAGAGCCTCGACGGGCTCGACCCCGGAGCGCTCGTGCTGGTCGCGCTGAGCGGGGGAGCGGACTCGCTCGCGCTCGCGGCGGCGGTCGGCTTCGAGGCCCCGCGGGGCGGGAGGCGGGCCGGCGCGGTGATCGTCGACCACGGGCTGCAGGCGGCGTCGGCGGAGGTCGCGCGGCGGGCCGCGGAGCAGGCGCACGCGCTGGGGCTCGCGCCGGTGCTGCGCCAGGTGGTGACGGTGTCCGCCGAGGGCGGTCCGGAGGCGGCCGCCCGCAGCGCGCGCTACCGCGCCTTCGACGACGCGCTGACCGCGACGGGCGCCGCCGCGATCCTCCTGGGCCACACCCTCGACGACCAGGCCGAGACGGTGCTGCTGGGGCTCGCCCGCGGAGCCGGTGCGGCCTCGCTGCACGGGATGGCGCCGGTCAGTGGGCCGCTGCGTCGGCCGATTCTGGGCCTGCGGCGCGAGACGACCCGCCTCGCCTGCTCCGACCAGGGGCTCGTGCCGTGGGACGACCCGCACAACGACGACCCCCGCTACTCGCGGGTCCGGGTGCGGAACCGCGTGCTGCCCGTGCTGGAGGACGAGCTGGGGCCGGGAGTGGCCCAGGCTCTGGCGCGCACGGCCGAGCAGCTGCGGGAGGACGGGGACGCGCTCGACGCGCTCGCCCTCGACTGGGCGCTCGAGCTGGTGGGCCAGGACGAGGCGGGGCACGTCACGGTCGACGCGCGCGGGCTCGCGGCGGACCCGCCGGCGCTGCGGCAGCGGATCATCCGCCTGGTCGTGGCGAACGAGTTCGGAGTCGCGCTCTCGCGCTCGCAGACGCTGGCGGTCGCCGCGCTCGTCACCGACTGGCACGGCCAGAAGGGCGTCGACCTCCCCGGCGTCCTCGCCACCCGCCGCGGCACCACCCTCGTCTTCGCACCCGCGGCCCCCTGACCCCGTTTCCGCGACGCCGGTCCCCGCGCGGCGCCCGACCCCTCCCCGCGAGATGCCGCTCCGGCACGCGACTCGCCGGCGGAGGTGTACCGGAGCGGAAACTCGCGGAGGGGAGACGGGGGCCGGTCACCCGTAGAGTGGCCGGGTGGAAGCAGCCGACATCGCCGACGACATCACCGAGGTCCTCTACACCGAGGCCGAGATCCACGAGCGGATCCGCGACCTGGCCCGCGCCATCGAGCGCGACTACGCGGGCGAGAACCTGCTCATCGTCGGGGTGCTGCGCGGCGCCGTGATGGTGATGGCCGATCTGGCCCGCGAGCTCAAGCTCGACATCGTCATGGACTGGATGGCCGTCTCGTCCTACGGGAGCGGCACCAAGTCCTCCGGCGTCGTGCGGATCCTGAAGGACCTCGACTCCGACATCACGAACCGCAAGGTGCTGATCGTCGAGGACATCATCGACTCCGGCCTCACGCTCTCGTGGCTGCAGGGCAACCTCCGCAGCCGCGGCGCCGAGTCCGTCGAGATCTGCGCGCTGTTCCGCAAGCCCGCGGCCGCCAAGGTCGAGGTCGACGTGGCCTACGTCGGCTTCGACATCCCGAACGAGTTCGTGATCGGCTACGGGCTCGACTACGCCGAGCGCTACCGCAACCTGCGCGATGTCGCCGTCCTCGCCCCGCACGTCTACGAGTAGCGCCGCGGACACCGCGCAGGAGAGCCTCGAGCGGCTCTTCGCGGTGCCCCTGCTGGGCTACCACATGAGCTACCCGACCTCGCTGCGGGCCGACCTCGAGTTCAACTACTGGTGGCTCGCGCACGCGATCGACGCGGCCGTCGACGCCTTCGAGCGCACGGGCGACGAGGCGCACCTGGAGCGGGCCCGGCGGATCCATCGCGCGATCCGCCTCCGCAACGGCGGGCGCCTGGTCAACGGCTACTTCGACGACATGATGTGGCTCGGTGGCGCGCTCGCCCGCCTCGGGGAGGCCTCGGGCGACCCGCGCTTCCTCGACCGGGCCGACCGCCTGTGGCGCTTCGCCGTCGCGAAGGGCTGGAACCTCCGCCACGGGGCGAGCCTCGCCTGGCGCCGCCGGCAGCTGGACTACAAGAACGCGCCCGCGAACGGCCCGTTCGCGATCCTCGGCGTGCGCCTGGAGCGGCTGCGGCCCGACGGCCGGGAGGAGCTCTCGCGCGCCGCCCTCGACTGGATGCACGTGCGCCTCCGCGACGACGACACCGGCTTCGTCGCAGACGGCATCGGCCGCGAGGGAGGCTCCGCGCGCGACGACTGGGCCTTCAGCTACAACCACGCCGTCTACATCGGCGCGGCGCTCGCCCTGCACCGCCTGCGGCCCGACCCCCGCCTGGTCGCCCACGCCTCCCGCACGGCCGAGGACCTGCTGGACCGGCTCGCCCCCGACGGCGTCTTCGTCGACCAGGGATCGGGGGACGGTGCCCTGTTCGGCGGCATCGCCTACCGGCACCTCGTCGACCTCGCCACGACGAGCGGAGTCGCGCCCGCGGTGGCCGCCCGCCTCCGCGGCTTCGTCGCCGGCAGCGTCGCCGCGCTGCAGAGCTCGAGCGTCCGCCGCGGCGTGCTGCTGGCCGGGCCCCGCTGGGACGCGCCTCCGTCGCTGCCCGCCACGCTCTCGGCCGAGATCGGCGCCGTGCTCGCCCTGGAGGCGTCAGCGCGACTGGACCGGTCGCCGGTGCCGTCAGACTGACGGGGTGAAGGCACCCGAGAAGCGCACCGTCGCCGTCGTGATCAACCCGAGCAAGTTCGACGACGTCGGCGCCGCGGAGGACCTGGTCGCGACGATCGCGCGCCGCCACGGCTGGAACGAGCCGCTCTGGTTCGAGACCAGCCCGGGCGACTCCGGTGCCGCCGCGGCCCGCGCCGCACTCGAGGCGGGCCCGGACCTGGTCTGCTCGATGGGAGGCGACGGCACCGTCCGCGCCGTCGCCACGGTGCTGCGGGGGACCGGCGTCCCCTACGGCCTGCTGCCCAGCGGCACGGGCAACCTCCTCGCGCGGAACCTCGGGATCCCGCTCGGCTCGCTGCCCGAGGCGGTCGAGATCGCCCTGCTCGGGCAGGACCGCGCCATCGACGTGGGCACGGCCGCGTTCGACGACGGCGAGGAGCGGGTGTTCATGGTGATGGGCGGGGTGGGCCTGGACGCCGAGATCATGGACAAGACGGACGAGGAGCTGAAGAAGCGGGTGGGCTGGGGCGCCTACTTCGCGGCGGGGGCGCCGGCGATGTTCAAGGCCGGATTCGAGGTGACCCTCACGATCGACGGCGCGGAGGAGCCTCCGCAGCGCTGCTTCATGGTGCTGGCCTGCAACTGCAGCTCCGTGGTCGCGAACATCGAGCTGGCCGCCGGAGCCGTGCTCGACGACGGCGACCTGGAGCTGGTGCTGCTGCGTCGGCGCTTCGGCCTCGCGCTGGACGTGGCGACCGGCAACCGCAACGGGCTCGCCTCGCTCCGGCAGTGGCCCGGCCGCGAGTTCTCGTTCGAGCTGGACCAGCCGGTGCTCGCCGAGCTGGACGGCGATCCGGTCGGCCGCACCCGCTCCGGGCGCTTCGGCGTGGATCCGGGCGCCCTGCTCGTGCGCCTGCCGGTGCCGACGCCGCGGAGCCCGGGACTGACTCCGCACGACTCGGTGATCGTCGATACGTCCGCCATCGCGACGCTGCTCCCGGAGCCGCCCTCCTCCTGATGCTTGCGCACTCTTCTTTACGGTTGTAAGTTATCTGACGGACGTAAAGCAGGCGCTCCTCGCGCCGGGAAGAAGGACCCCGTGACCGATCCGCGGCTCACCCGCTCGCGCGAGCTCCTGCTCACCGCGATCACGAGTGCCCTCGACCGCCCGGGCGACGACCAGCCCTCCATCACGGAGCTCTGCGGCGCCGCGGGCGTCAGCCGCCCCACGTTCTACCAGCACTTCGGGGATGTGTCGTCACTGATCGAGGCCGCCGCGGTGGAGCGGATGCACGCGCTGTTCGGCGACGTCGCTCCCGGCACCGCCCCCGCCGACTGGGAGGGCGCGGTCCCCCGCATCGTCCGCGGGCTCCTCGAGGGCCTGCTCGTGCACGCCGACTTCTACCGCCGCGTGCTGAGCGGAGGCACGGCCCGCGCCGTGCAGGAGTCGGTCGTCGCGTTCCTCGCGCAGCGGCTCCTCGCCTTCTCGCCCCTCGCCGAGCGCGGATCGGGCGGCGGCGACCACGCCCGCGTCGAGCGCTTCGCCGTCCTCCTCGCCGCCGGCACCACCTGGCTGGTCGTCGGCTGGCTCCTCGACGGCGACGCCCGCCGTCCCGCGGCCTCGGCCTCCGCCGACATCGCCGAGCTCCTCGTCACCGGAGTCGCCTCGCCGCGGCTCGCCGCCCTGCACTCCACGAAGTAGAAGGACCATGACCACCTCCCCGCTCCGCCGCGCCCTGCGCGCCGTGAACCCGCGCCTCGTCGTCGTCTTCGCCGCGATCGCGCTCATCCCGCTGATCTATGCGGGACTGCTGACCTCGGCCAACCTCGATCCCACGCACCACCTCGACACGGTGCCCGCCGCGATCGTCAACGAGGACACCGGCGCGACCGCCTCGGACGGCTCCGCGCTCGCCCTCGGCGACGACCTGACCGAGCAGCTCACCACCGACACCTCCGGCTCGGACTTCGCCTGGACGGCGACCGGTGCCGACGAGGCGTCCCGCGAGCTCGCCTCCGGCGACGTCCTCGCCGTGCTGACGGTGCCGGCCGGCTTCTCGGCCGACGTCGCCTCGGTCGGCGGCGACGACCCCGCCGCGGCCGTGCAGGCGAAGCTGTCGATCGAGACGAACGACGCGGCCAACCTGATCGTCGGCAACATCGCCTCCACCATCGGCACCACCGTGACGAAGACGCTGGAGGAGAAGGTCGGCGCGACCTACCTCGAGAACATCTACCTCGGCTTCACCGACGTGCACTCGAGCCTCGAGCAGGCGGCCGACGGCGCCGCTCAGCTGGCGGACGGCGCCGGGACCGCCGCGTCCGGCTCCTCCGAGCTGGTCGTCGGGCTCGCGCAGCTGCAGGACGGCACCGCGCAGCTGGCGACCGGCGCCGACTCCCTCCGCTCGGGCGCGGGGAGCGCGGCCTCCGGAGCGTCCGACCTCTCGTCGGGACTCCAGCGGATCGCGAGCGGGACCGGGCAGCTGCCCGACCAGGCGGCGGCGCTCGACACGGGAGCCCGCACGGTCGCCGACGGCGCCCAGCAGCTCGACGGCGGAGCGGCGTCGCTCGCCTCGGGCGCCACCGACCTCGCCGCGGGGACGTCGACCCTGAAGGACGGCGCTGCCTCGGCGGCGTCCGGCGCCGAGGCGCTGGCCACCGGGTCCGCCTCCCTCTCCGACGGAGCGGGGAAGGCCCTCGCAGGAGCCCAGCAGCTCGCGACCGGCGCGGGAGCGCTCGCGACCGCCACTCCGCAACTCGCCACCGGGGCGACCGGCGTCGACTCCGGCCTCGCCTCCCTGCTCTCGCGGTACGACTCGCTGTCCGACGCCCAGCGCGTGGCCGAACTGACCGCCCTCGAGCAGGGTGCGGCCGCTCTCGCGGGCGGAGCCGCCTCGGCGGACGCGGGCGCGCAGACGCTCGCCTCCGGTGCGACCGCGCTCGTCGGCGACGACGGCAGCGGACTGACGGCGCTCGCCGCCGGTGCCGCCACGGTCTCGGGCGGAGCCGCCGACCTCGCGACCGGCACCGCCGCTCTGTCCACCGGGGCGACCTCCGCCGCAGACGGCGCCCAGAAGCTGCAGACCGGTGCGCAGGCCCTCGCCCAGGGAGCTGCGACCCTCGACGGCGGAGCCGCGCAGGTCGCCGGCGGAGTGGACACCCTCTCCGGCGCGGTCGGCCCGCTCACCAGCGGCATCGCCTCTGCGGCCGCCGGCGCCTCCGACCTCGCCTCCGGGACGGCCGCCCTCGCGACGGGCGCCTCGGACCTCGCGGACGGCGCCGAGACCGCCGCGACCGGCTCGGCCGACGCGGCCACCGGTTCGCAGGACCTCGCCGACGGGATCGACTCGCTCGCCTCCGGATCGCGCACCCTCGACACGAAGCTCTCGGACGGCGCGGACGACGTGCCCACCTACACCGGCGAGCAGGCTCAGGAGCTCAGCACCGTCGCGGCCGCCCCGGTCGGGATCGACGCCGAGCGGATGAACCGCGTGCCGTCCTACGGCTACGGCCTCGCCCCCTACTTCATGGCGCTCGCGCTCTGGGTCGGCGCGCTCGCCTTCTACCTGATGAGCGCCCCGCTCAGCTCCCGCCTCCTCGCCGCGCGCCGGCCCGCCTGGGTCATCGCGCTGCGCAGCTACCTGCCCGGCGCGCTGATGGCGGTCGCCCAGGGCGTCCTGGCCGCGCTCGTCATCCGCTTCGGAGTGGGCGTCGAGGCGTCGAACCTGCCCGGGCTGATCGGGATCGCCGTGCTCACGAGCCTCACCTTCGTGGCGATCAACCAGGCGCTGATCGCGCTGCTGGACGCCCCGGGCCGGTTCCTGGCGCTGCTGATGATCGTGCTGCAGCTGTCCTCGGCCGGAGGCACCTACCCGGTCGAGACCGCTCCCGCCTTCTTCCAGGCGATCCACGGAGTGCTGCCGCTGACCTGGACGGTGGAGGCGTTCCGCTCGCTGATCGCCGGCGGCAGCATCGGAGTCGCGCACGCGGTCCTGGTGCTCGTGCTCTGGCTGGTCGGGGCGCTCGCCATGACCGTGCTGGCCGCCGCCCGCCGCCGCCGTGGCCTCGTGCCCGCCCTCCGCGACCCGGAGCTCCTCCTCGAGTCGGCCTGACGCGGGCTGTGCGGGCCCGATCCGTCCGCGCCTGCTGCCCCTCGTCGCGGCACGCCCCGCCCGGACACCTTCGCCCCCTCCGAGACCGCAGTAGTCGTCGCTGTCGAGCTCGAGTGCGACAACTCCTGCGCTCTCGCGGCGCGCCCCGCTCGAACACCTTCGCCCCTCCCGAGACCGCAGTAGTCGTCGCTGTCGAGCTCGAGTGCGACAACTCCTGCGTTCTCGCGGCGCGTCCCTACCGCCGAAGCGCCGATCCCCGCGACCTCCACCCACAAGGCAGAGGACGCGGACCGGGAAACGCGTGTCAGCGTTTCCCGGCAGTCCGACGAGACCCGCTCTGCGGAACGCACCCGTCGCGAAGCCGACCGCGCGCGGGGATGCGGCCCGCCGCATCCCCGCCAGACAACACAGCCCGCGGCCGTTCGGCCCACGGCGAACGCGTGGGCGGCGCTCAGAGTGCGGGAGGTAGCCTGGCAGGCACAATCTCCTCGTCAGAAAGGCGCCGGGTGTCGCACCCGCAACAAGCATGAACGTGAAGCGCATCTTCCGGGGTCCCATCCTCTACGTCGTCCTGGCGATCGTCGCGGTGTGGATCGGCTCCTCGCTGATCACCATGTCCGGCTTCCGGCCGGTCACGACGCAGGAGGGTCTCGACCTCCTGAAGGACGGCAAGGTCGACTCGGCGAAGATCGTGGACGGCGAGCAGCGCGTCGATCTCACGCTCAAGCAGGCCGACGGAGACAACGGCACGCAGGTGCAGTTCTACTACGTGGCCCCTCGGGGCGCGGAGGTCGTCGACGCGGTGTCCGCGGCCGATCTCGGCAGCACCGGCTACAACGACGAGGTCCCGCAGACCAACTGGTTCCTCTCGGCTCTCGGCTTCCTGCTCCCCATCCTGCTGATCGGCGCGTTCTTCTGGCTGATGCTCTCGGGCATGCAGGGCGGCGGCAACCGCGTCATGCAGTTCGGCAAGTCGAAGGCGAAGCTCGTCTCGAAGGAGTCGCCCAAGGTCACGTTCGGCGATGTCGCCGGCGCCGACGAGGCGATCGAGGAGCTGCACGAGATCAAGGAGTTCCTCAAGGAGCCCGCGAAGTTCCAGGCCGTCGGCGCCCGCATCCCGAAGGGCGTCCTGCTCTACGGCCCTCCCGGCACCGGCAAGACCCTGCTGGCGCGCGCGGTCGCGGGCGAGGCGGGCGTCCCCTTCTACTCCATCTCCGGATCGGACTTCGTCGAGATGTTCGTCGGCGTCGGCGCGAGCCGTGTCCGCGATCTCTTCCAGCAGGCGAAGGAGAACTCGCCGGCCATCATCTTCGTCGATGAGATCGACGCCGTCGGCCGCCACCGCGGCGCCGGGATGGGCGGCGGTCACGACGAGCGCGAGCAGACCCTCAACCAGCTGCTGGTCGAGATGGACGGCTTCGACGTCAAGACGAACGTCATCCTGATCGCGGCGACGAACCGCCCCGACATCCTCGACCCCGCACTGCTGCGTCCGGGCCGCTTCGACCGCCAGATCGGCGTCGACGCCCCCGACCTGCTCGGCCGCAAGCGGATCCTCGAGGTCCACGGCCGCGGCAAGCCGCTCGCCGGCGGAGTCGACCTCGAGGTCGTCGCCCGCAAGACCCCGGGCTTCACCGGCGCCGACCTGGCCAACGTCCTCAACGAGGCCGCACTGCTCACCGCCCGCTCCAACGCGCAGCTGATCGACAACCGCGCGCTCGACGAGGCCATCGACCGCGTCATCGCGGGGCCGCAGCGCCGCACGCGGGTCATGCGCGACAAGGAGAAGCTGATCACCGCCTACCACGAGGGCGGACACGCTCTGGCGGCGGCGGCGATGCGCCACACCGACCCCGTGACCAAGGTCACGATCCTTCCGCGCGGTCGCGCCCTCGGCTACACGATGGTGCTCCCGCTGGAGGACAAGTACTCCACGACCCGCAACGAGCTCCTCGACCAGCTCACGTACGCGATGGGCGGCCGCGTCGCGGAGGAGATCGTCTTCCACGACCCCACCACCGGAGCGTCGAACGACATCGAGAAGGCGACCTCCATCGCCCGCAAGATGGTCACCGACTACGGCATGTCCGCGAACGTCGGAGCGGTCAAGCTCGGCCAGTCGTCGGGCGAGATGTTCCTCGGCCGCGACATGGGCCACCAGCGCGACTACTCCGAGCAGATCGCCGAGACGGTCGACGCCGAGACGCGCCAGCTCATCGAGCAGGCGCACGACGAGGCGTGGCAGGTCATCAACGACAACCGCGACATCCTCGACCGCCTCGCGATGGAGCTGCTCGAGAAGGAGACGCTCGACCACGACCAGCTGGCCGAGATCTTCAAGGACGTCCGCCGCATCGACGAGCGCCCGCAGTGGCTCTCGAGCGACAAGCGCCCCCTGTCCGACCTGCCGCCCATCGCGGTCCCGGTCGCCAAGGCGCCGATCGACTCGGGTGCGACCGACGGGGGAGTCTCCTCCGCCGGTGCGGACGAGGTCGCGCCGAAGCGTCCGCCGCTGATCAACCCGCGCCCCGCGACGGCGTAGCGCGCGCGTGCCCGTCGACAAGGCGCGCATCGAGGCGGCCGTCGCCGAGATCCTCGCGGCCATCGGGGACGACCCGGGCCGCGAGGGACTCCTCGACACGCCGCGGCGGTTCGCCGAGGCGTACGAGGAGTTCTTCGGCGGGTTCGACGACGACGCCGCGGCCCAGCTGACCGAGACGTTCGCGGTGGTCGAGGGCGGCCAGGAGTCGCCGCTCGACCAGACGGTGATCGTGCGCGACCTCGCCTTCCGCTCCGTCTGCGAGCACCACCTCCTGCCGTTCCTCGGCGTCGCGCACATCGCCTACCGGCCGCGCGAGCGGGTCGTCGGCCTCGGCCGGCTGCCGCGCGTGGTCGAGACGGTCGCGTCGCGACCGCAGATCCAGGAGCGGATGACCGAGCAGATCGCCGACGCGCTCGAGCAGGGCCTCGCTCCCGAGGGAGTGCTCGTCGTGGTCGACGCCGAGCACGGCTGCGTGCGGATGCGCGGGCCGCGCCAGACCGCGAGCTCGACCGTGACGGTCGCCGCCCGCGGCTCACTCGCCGACCCGGCCGCCCGCGCCGAGATCATCGCGCTGATCGGCGCCGCGCGGGGGGAGTGACGTGGCCACCACCGTCGCCGACCTCACGCCGACCGGCCGCGCCGCGCTCCTCGGGATCCTCAACGTCACTCCGGACTCGTTCAGCGACGGCGGACGCTGGCTGTCCGTCGACGATGCCGTCCGCCACGGCCTCGACCTGACCCGGCCCGCCGGGGACGGACCCGCCGCGTTCGGCGCGGACCTGGTCGACGTCGGCGGAGAGAGCACCCGCCCCGGTGCGGCGCGCGTCGACTCCGCCGCCGAGCAGGGCCGCGTGCTGCCCGTCGTCCGCGCCCTCGCCGCGGAGGGGGTGCGCGTCAGCATCGACACGATGAGCGCCGCCACGGCGGAGGCCGCTCTGGACGCGGGCGCCGTCGTCGTCAACGATGTGTCCGGCGGCCTCGCCGATCCGCGGATGCTCCCGCTCGTCGCCGAGCGCGGCGCCGTCTACATCGCGATGCACTGGCGCGGGCACAGCGCGGGCATGACCGCTCTCGCGTCCTACGGCGACGTGGTGGCGGACGTCCGCGGCGAGCTCGAGCGCCGCGTCGACGCCGCCCGTGAGGCCGGGATCCGGGACGACCGCCTCCTGCTCGACCCCGGCCTCGGCTTCGCGAAGGTCGGCGCGCACGACTGGGCGCTGCTGGCCGGGCTCGACGCGATCGTCTCGCTGGGTTTCCCGGTCCTGGTCGGCCATTCGCGCAAGCGGTTCCTCGCTCCGTTCGCCCCCGCCGGCGCCCCGGCCGCCGAGCGCGACGAGGTCTCCGCCATGCTGAGCCTCGTCGCCGCCGGGCACGGCGCCTGGGGCGTCCGGGTCCACGACGTCCGCTCATCCGCCCGCGCCCTGGCCCTCGCCGCCCGACTCCAGGAGGAGACCCCGTGACCGCGATCGACCCCGCCGCCCTCGCCGTGCGCGACTCCATCACCCTCACCGGGCTGCGCGTGCGCGCGCACCACGGCGTCTTCGACTTCGAGCGCGAGAACGGCCAGGACTTCGTGATCGACGCGACGGTCTGGCTCGACACCGCGCCGGCGGCCGAGGGCGACGCGCTGGCCGAGACGGTGCACTACGGCGAGCTCGCGATCGCCCTGGCCGACGCGGTGACCCGCGACCCGGTCGACCTCATCGAGACTCTGGCCGAGCGCCTCGCCCGGGTGGCCCTGGGCTTCGCCGCCGCCGACGTCGTCCGCATCACCGTCCACAAGCCGGACGCGCCGATCCCGCTGCCGTTCGAGGACGTGGCCGTGCAGATCACGAGGACCCGCTCGTGAGGCCGCGGCAGGAGCGCGTCCGCCCGGTGCGCCACGTCGTGCTCGCGCTCGGCAGCAACCTCGGCGACCGCCTGGCGCACCTCGAGGAGGCGCTGCGGGCCCTCGTCACGACGCCGGGCCTGCGCATCGAGGCGGTGTCCAAGGTCGTCGAGTCGCCCGCGTGGAAGCCCGAGGGCGTCGACGCGGACGCGCCCGGGTACCTCAACGCGGTCGTGACCGGCTCGACCGTCCTCGAGCCCGACGACCTGCTCGCGGCGACGGCGGCGATCGAATCGGCCGGCGGCCGGATCCGCGGCGAGGGCGAGGAGCGCTGGGGCGACCGGACCCTCGACATCGACGTGATCGCGGTCGGCGGCGTGCTCCGCGACGACGCGCACCTGACCCTCCCGCACCCGCGGGCCGCCGAGCGGGCGTTCGTGCTCGAGCCGTGGCTCGACGCCGAGCCGGCGGCGGTCCTTCCCGGAGCCGGACCCGTGGCCGAGCTGCGCGCACGGGCGACCGACCGCGTGACCGACCACCCGGCCGGGTTGACCTGGCCGGGGCGCGACTCCGCCCGCGGCACCACCGCCGACCCCGAGAGCAGGACCCCGTGAGGCGCACCCGCATCAGCACCCTGCTCGGACTCGGCCTCGCCGGGGCCGTCGCGGGGTTCCTCCTCGACCTCGCGATCGCCGCCGCCGGCCGCCCCGTGCTCATCCCGCCGCTGACGGTTCCGCTGACCCTGATCGTGGTCGCGGCCCTCGTGCTCGGCTTCGCCATCCCGATCCACCGCGCCACGAAGGGCACGCTGCGTCGGCCCATCGATCCGTTCCGGGCGATGCGCGTCGTGGTGCTGGCGAAGGCGTCCAGCCACGTCGGTGCTCTGCTGCTCGGAGCCTCCGGCGGCATCCTGGTGTACCTGCTGAGCCGTGCGATCCCTTCGCTAGGCTCCGTGTGGCAGGACGTCGCGACCATCGTGGGTGCGCTCGTCCTGCTGGTGGCCGGCCTGGTCGCCGAGCACCTGTGCACCATCCCGCCGAGCGACGACGACGACAGCGCCGTCGGCGAGGTGAACCACGCCTGACGCCGACGCCCGGATCGCCGCGGGCAGTGAGGACGACGCCATGCCCGCCGAGCCCGAGGACGCGTCGCCGACGACCCGCCGCGACGCGAGGGGACGCCGGCGGGACCGCCTCGACATCACGGGGGAGTGGCGCCGCGTCTCGCCCCGGTACGTCGCGGTCGAGATCGTGTCGGCCGTCGTGTCGAGCGTGATGCTGCTCGCCGTGCCCGTGGTGCTGATGCTGATCGGCCTGCCGTGGGGCTGGATCCCGCTGGCCGCCACGGCCGCCCTCGCGGTGACCCTCCTGATCGTGGCCCCGCGCCGTGCGCGCGCCTACGGCTACCTCCTGCGCCAGGACGACCTCCTCTTCCGCCGCGGCATCATGTTCCAGCGCTTCGTGTCGGTGCCGTACGGGCGGATGCAGCTCATCGACGTCAACCGCGGGCCGCTCGCCCGGGCGCTCGGCCTCGCCGACCTCCGCTTCGTCACCGCCGCCGCGGCGACCGGCGTCAGCATCCCGGGCCTGGCCGAGCAGGACGCGGAGGAGCTCCGCGACCGCCTGGTCGAGCTCGCCGAGTCGCGCCGGGCCGGCCTGTGACCGAGCTCCGCGCCGTCGAGACGGACCTCGCCGACGGGGAGTGGCACCGCCTCCATCCCGCGACCCCGGTCCTCAAGGGCGGGATCGGCCTGCTGGTCGTCCTCGGCATCGTGATCACGAACCTCCGCGAGCGCCTGGTCGAGCTGTTCCTGCCCGGGCCGGAGGGGTTCGAGAGTGGCGATCCGGTCGACGAGCTGCTGCGCCGCGGTCTCGTCGGCTGGGCGCTGCTGGCGGTCGCGGTGGGCCTGGCGGTCGCCGTCTTCGCCTTCTGGCTGTCCTGGCGGATGCACACCTTCCGCATCACGGACGAGCTCGTCGAGGTGCGCTCCGGCGTGCTCTTCCGGACCAACCGGCGGGCGCGGCTGGACCGCATCCAGGGCATCGCGGTGCAGCGTCCGCTGTTCGCGCGGCTGTTCGGAGCCGCGAAGCTCGAGGTGAGCGTGGCCGGGCAGGACGCGAACGTCCAGCTGTCGTACCTCGGGTCGCGCTTGGTTGACGCCCTGCGCCGCGACATCCTGCGGCTCGCGTCCGGGGTGCGCGAGCGGGAGGCGACGGTCGACGGTGCGGCTCCGGCGGGCGGGTTCCTGGCGCGCCGGCTGGAGGAGTTCGGCGAGCCTCAGGAAGAGACGCCACCCGAGTCGGTCGTCTCGATCCCGCCGGGCCGACTCCTCGGCTCGCTCGTCTTCAGCGGCTTCACGCTGTTCCTGGCCGCCTCGGTCGTCGCCGTGGTGTTCGTCGCCGTCTACGGCTCGCCCTACGTGCTCTTCGCGATCCTGCCGGGCCTGATCGGCTCGGGCAGCTACTACGTCCGCCAGTTCGTGCGCTCGCTCCGGTACTCGATCGCCGCGACGCCCGACGGAGTGCGGGTCGGCTACGGCGTGCTCTCGACCAGCAGCGACACGATCCCGCCCGGCCGGATCCACGCCGTCGAGATCACGCAGCCGCTGCTCTGGCGCCCCTTCGGCTGGTGGCAGGTGCGGATCGACCGCGCCGGCCACGCGGCCTCCCGCGGGGCGAACGGCGAGCCGAACACCACGATCCTGCCCGTCGGCGACCTCGCCGCGGTCGAGCGCGTCCTCGCCCTCCTGCTGCCCGGACCGGCCGAGGGAGCGGAGTCGACGCCCGTCGGAGACGCACTCCGGCACCGCGACGCGGCCGGCTTCACCCGGGCGCCGCGCTCGGCGGTGTGGCTCCGCCCCTTCTCGTTCCGGAGGACCGGGTACCGGCTGACGGACGAGGTCGCGATCCTGCGCAGCGGAGCGGTCTGGCGGCGGGTCGCCGTGGTGCCCCTGGCGCGGATGCAGAGCGTCGGGGTCCAGCAGGGACCGCTCCAGCGCCTGCTCGGGCTGGCCTCGGCGCGCGTGCACACGGTGGCCGGCCCCGTCACTCCGCTCGTGCCGGTGATGAGCGCAGCCGACGGACTCGCCTTCTTCGAGAGCCTCGCGACGGCCGGAGTGCGGGCCGCCGACCGCGACGCGAGCCACCAGTGGGGGCGGCGGGCGGCCGCACCCGCCCTGCCCGACTGGCCCGCTCCGGAGGGGGAACCGCATGCCTGAGAACCGCCGCGACGGACGCCTGGGCGTCGGCGTGATCGGTGCCGGACGCGTGGGCCCGGTGCTCGGTGCCGCGCTCGCCGGGGCCGGCCACGCCGTGATCGGTATCGCCACCACCAGCGAGAGCGGCCGCGAGCGCGCCGACGCGCTGCTCCCCGGAGTCCCCGTGCTCGCGATCCCCGAGCTCGTCGAGCGCAGCGAGCTGGTGATCGTCGCCGTCCCCGGGAGCGAGATCGCCGCCCTGGTCGCGGGGCTCGCCGCGACCGGAGCGTGGCAGCCCGGCCAGCTGGTGCTGCACACGGCGCCTGAGCACGGCTACGGGGTGCTCGCTCCGGCGCTCGCCTCCGGGGTCATCCCCCTGGCAGTCCACCCGGCGATGGCCTTCAGCGGCACCAGCCTCGACCTGGCGCGCCTCTCCGAGACCTACTTCGCCGTGTCGGCACCGGGCCCGGTGCTGCCGATCGCGCAGGCGCTGGTGGTCGAGATGGGCGGGGAGCCGGTCTCCGTGGCGGAGTCGGACCGCGCCGCCTACGCGGAGGCCGTCTCGACCGCCACGACCTTCTCGACCGCGATCGTCGACCAGGCGGCGGGACTGCTGGCGGGCATCGGCGTCGAGAAGCCGGGCTTCTTCCTCTCCAGCCTCGTCCGCTCCTCCGTCGACGACGCCCTGCGCCGCGCGGCGGGCTGACGGGCGCGCCGCTCGAGACGCCGCTCCCGGGTGGGACGCCGCTCGGGAGGCGGTGCCTCGCGGAGGAGCACGGCGTCCCGGTGCCGAGGGCCCGGGCGGCCGTGGGACCGCCGGTAGCATCGTCGGGTGATCAGCACCGTCCACCGCATCGGCGACCTCCGCGAGCGGCTGCAGGAGGCGCGGCGGGCCGGTCGGCGCATCGCGCTCGTGCCGACGATGGGCGCCCTGCACGCCGGGCACCTCGCCCTCGTCGAGCGGGCTCGCGAGCTGGCCGTCGTCGTCGTCGTGTCGGTGTTCGTGAATCCGCTGCAGTTCGGCCCGTCCGAGGACCTGGACCGCTACCCGCGCGACCTCGAGGGCGACACCGCCCTGCTCGACGCGGCCGGGGCCGACCTCCTCTTCGCTCCGGGAGTCGCCGAGATGTACCCCGACGGGCCGTCCTCGACGCGGGTCGTCGCGGGCGAGGTCGGCGGCCTCTACGAGGGGCGCGCGCGGCCGGGGCACTTCGACGGGATGCTCACCGTCGTCGCCAAGCTCCTGAGCATCGCCCAGCCGGACGTCGCGGTCTTCGGGCAGAAGGACGCGCAGCAGCTGTTCCTCGTGCGCCGCATGGTCCGCGACCTCGACCTGCCCGTGGAGATCGAGGGCGTCGGCATCGTGCGGGAGGAGGACGGGCTCGCCCGCTCCAGCCGCAACCGCTACCTCGACGAGGAGCAGCGCCGCGCGGGCCTCGTGCTGCCGCGCCTCCTCGCGGCCGCCGCGGAAGCCGCGGACCGCGGTGCCGCCGCGGCGATCGAGGCCGCCGAGGCCGTCGCGCACGCCGAGCCGCTCGTTAAGCTGGACTACCTCGTCGTCGTGGATCCCGCGACGCTCCTCCCGGTCGACGCCGACCACCGCGGCCCGGCACTCGTGCTCGTCGCCGCGATCGTCGGCACCACCCGCCTCCTCGACAACGCCCCGATCCTGCTCGCCTGATCGCGGCCGTCCGCCCCGAACCGAAAGCACTGCGACCCCTCATGGCCGACACCCCCGACGTCCCCGAGACCACGACCCCCGCCGCCGAGCAGTCCGACTCCGAGCAGGCCGCCGCCGAGCGGGCCGCGCAGCAGGAGGCCTCCGAGCAGAAGGCCGTCCGCCTCGCCAAGCGCGAGCGCCTGCTCGAGCTCGCGGGCGACGACCTCGGCGCCGGCGCCTACCCCGTCGCGGTCGGAGTCACCGACACCATCGCGGCCGTCCGGGCGCGCCACGAGGGCATCGAGCCGGACGTGAAGACCGGCGAGCGCGTCGGCCTCGCGGGCCGCGTGGTGTTCCAGCGCAACACGGGCAAGCTCTGCTTCGCGACGCTGCAGGCCGGCGACGGCGAGCGGATCCAGGCCATGGTCTCGCTCGGCGACGTGGGCGAGGAGTCGCTGGCGGCGTGGAAGGAGCTCGTCGACCTGGGCGACCACCTCTTCGTCGAGGGCGAGGTCGTCTCGAGCAAGCGCGGCGAGCTGAGCGTGTGGGTGTCGGAGTGGACGATCGCCGCGAAGGCGATCCTGCCGCTGCCGAACCTGCACAACGAGCTCGGCGACGAGACCCGGATGCGCCAGCGCTACCTCGACCTGATCGTGCGCCCCCAGGCCCGCGAGACGGTCGTCACCCGCGCCCGCGTGAACGCCTCCCTCCGCGATACCTTCGCCTCGCACGAGTTCCTCGAGGTCGAGACCCCGATGCTGCAGGTGATGCACGGCGGCGCCTCCGCCCGCCCCTTCGCCACGCACTCGAACGCCTTCGACACCGAGCTGTACCTGCGCATCGCGCCCGAGCTCTACCTCAAGCGGGCGGTCGTCGGCGGCATCGACCGGGTCTTCGAGATCAACCGCAACTTCCGCAACGAGGGCGCCGACTCCACCCACTCGCCCGAGTTCGCGATGCTCGAGGCCTACCAGGCGTACGGCGACTACAACTCGATCGCCGACCTCACCCAGGAGCTGATCCAGAACGCGGCGCAGGCCGTCGCGGGCTCGCACGTGGTCACCTGGGCCGACGGCACCGAGTTCGACCTCGGCGGCCGGTGGGACCGCATCTCGATGTACGAGAGCCTGTCGCTCGCGGCCGGAATCGCGATCACGCCGGAGACGGAGCTCGCCGAGCTCGAGACCCTCGCCGCGCGCGAGGGCGTCGAGGTGCACGTCCCCACGCACGGCAAGTACGTCGAGGAGCTGTGGGAGCACTTCGTGAAGGGCGGCCTGACGCGTCCGACCTTCGTGATGGACTTCCCCGTCGACACCTCGCCGCTCGTGCGCGCGCACCGCAGCATCCCGGGCGTCGTCGAGAAGTGGGACCTCTACGTCCGCGGCTTCGAGCTGGCCACCGGCTACTCCGAGCTGATCGACCCGGTCGTGCAGCGCGAGCGCTTCGTCGAGCAGGCCCGCCAGGCCGCCGCGGGCGACGACGAGGCGATGCGCCTGGACGAGGACTTCCTCCGCGCCCTCGAGCACGGCATGCCCCCCACCGGCGGCATGGGCATGGGCATCGACCGCCTCCTGATGGCGATCACCGGCCTCGGGATCCGCGAGACGATCCTGTTCCCGCTCGTCAAGTAGGGTCGCGGGAGCCGAGGGGGAGACATGGTCAGGGCATCGAGCATCGTCGCGGCCGTCGCGGCGGGCGTCCTCACGATCGCGCAGTTCGGAGTGGGGACCGCGGTCGCCGCGAGCGTCCTCACCTCCTCCGGCGACGTCGGCACCGCGCTGGCCGACCGGCGGGCGGCCGAGGCGTTCACGCCCGACCCCACGATCGCCGGCTTCGCGGAGCGGACCGCCATGTCCGACCGCGGCCGCGCCCTCTACTACGCGTCGAGCCCGTCGGTCGAGCCGACCGCCGGCTTCAACGACCTCTGCGGCTACGGCGCCTCCGACGACATCGTCCTCGGCTGCTACACCGGCACCAGCATCTACATCTCGGACGTCGCCAACCCCGACCTCGACGGGATCCGCGACGTGACGGCGGCGCACGAGATGCTGCACGCCGCGTGGGTGCGGCTCGACGCGGAGGAGCAGGCCGAGCTGGGCGACGAGCTCGAGGCCGCGTACGAGACCCTCCCGCAGGACGGCACGATCGCCGAGCGCCTCGAGCTGTACCGCACCGGCGGCCTCGGCGAGCGCGTCAACGAGCTGCACTCGATCCTGGGGACCGAGGTGGCCGACCTGCCACCGGCGCTCGAGGCGCACTACGCCGAGTTCTTCGACGACCGCTCGGTCGTCGTGGGCCTGAACGCCCGCTACGAGGCGGTCTTCACCGATCTCGAGAACCGCATCGAGGACCTGGTCTCCCGGATCGAGACGATGTACGCCGACCTCACGGCGCGGATCGATGCGAACAACGCCGAGTACGACGCGCTCAACGTCGAGATCGACGACTTCAACTCGCGCGCCGACAGCGGCGACTTCGGATCGACGGCCGAGTTCGAGACGGAGCGCGCCGATCTGCTCGCCCGCAGCCAGGCCGTCGACGCCACCCGCGCCGCCATCGACGCGGACATCGCCGTGTACGACGGCCTGCGCTCGGAGCTGGAAGGCCTCAACTCCGATGCCGCGGCGCTGAACAAGTCGGTCGAGAGCCAGTAGCGCCCAGCGCCCGCGAAGGCCGCTGGGCGCACGGGCCTCCGGGCTCACGGCTCCCGCGCCGGTGCCGCGGGTAGGATCGCCGCATGGACTGGGAGCTGTGGAACCAGGGGCTGTGGGCCCTCGTGCCGACGATCACGGTCGGAGCCATCTTCTGGTTCGTGATGCGCGCCCTCATCCGCTCGGACCGCAACGAGCGCCGAGCGTACGACCGCATCGAGGCCCGCGAGCGCGAGCGCCGCGGCCTGCCTCCCCGCGACGCCTCCTGACCACCGCCGCCGCGCGGGTGCCTCCCGCGCCCGCTGAGCGGCTCCGCACGACGAACGAGGAGGCGCGGTGCCCGCACCCGACTGGGCCGTGATCCTCCCGATCGCGGCCGTCGTCGTCGAGCTCGTGGTCCGCGTGATCGCCGTCATCGTCGTGCCGCGGAACCGCCGTCCGACCACCGGCCTCGCCTGGCTGATGGCGATCTTCCTGATCCCGTACGTCGGCATCCTGCTGTTCCTCTTCATCGGGAGCTACCGGCTGCCGCGCAAGCGCCGCCGGAAGCAGCAGGAGATCAACCGCTTCATCCTGGAGTCGACCGACGGCATCGACCGCGTCGCCCGGGAGCACCCGTGGCCGCAGTGGCTGGAGTCGGTGGTCACCCTCAACCGCAACCTCGGCGCCATGCCGCTGGTCGGCGGGAACGATGCGCGCCTCCAGGGCGACTACGAGCAGACCATCCGCGCGATGGCCGCCGAGATCGACCGCGCCCGCCGGTACGTGCACTGCGAGTTCTACATCCTCGCCGCCGACTCGACCACCGCGCCCTTCTTCGACGCGCTCGACCGCGCGGTGGCCCGCGGGGTGCGGGTGCGGATCCTCCTCGACCACATCGCGTCGATCCGCGTGCCCGGCTACTACAGCGGCACCCATCGCCGGCTGCGCGCCCTCGAGCGGGCGGGCGCCTCGTGGTCGTACATGCTCCCCGTGCGGCCGTGGCGCGGGCAGTACCAGCGGCCGGACCTGCGCAACCACCGCAAGCTGCTGATCGTCGACGGCAACGCGGCCTTCATGGGCTCGCAGAACGTCGTCGACTCCAGCTACAACAAGCGCGGCAACATCCGCCGCGGCCTGCACTGGCACGACCTGATGGTGCGCCTCGAGGGGCCGGTGGTGCAGGGCATCAACGCCATCTTCATCACCGACTGGTACAGCGAGACCGACGAGCTGCTCCTCCGGGAGTCGGAGCCGATGGAGGCGCTGCAGCAGCGCGACACCATCGACTGCCAGGTGGTGCCGAGCGGCCCGGGGTTCGAGGGCGAGAACAACCTGCGCCTGTTCCTGACGCTGCTCTACTCGGCGCAGAAGTCGATCATCATCACCAGCCCGTACTTCGTGCCCGACGAGGCGATGCTCTACGCGATCACGACGGCGACCCGGCGGGGCGTGCACGTGGAGCTCTTCGTCTCCGAGATCGGCGACCAGGCCGTGGTCTACCACGCCCAGCGCTCGTACTACGAGACGCTGCTGACCGCGGGCGTGCGCATCTGGATGTACCGCAAGCCGACCATCCTGCACGCGAAGCACTTCACGATCGACGACGACGTCGCCGTGATCGGCTCGAGCAACATGGACATGCGCTCCTTCACGCTCAACCTCGAGGTCTCGCTGATGGTGCGCGGCGCGGAGTTCGTCGAGGACCTGCGCCAGGTGCAGCAGGACTACCGCGAGCACTCCCGCGAGCTGACCCTCCGCGAGTGGCGGCAGCAGCCGCTCCGCTCGACCCTGCTCGACAACCTGGCGCGGCTCACCTCGGCGCTGCAGTAGCGCGCCTCCCGTCCGCCCGCCGGCGGAGGATGCGCGGCCCCGGCTCGTCGCGCAAGGCCCTGTGCGGGCCGCCGCGCCCCGCGTAGCGTCGGAGCGTCCTCAGCACCATCCGGTTCCGCCTGCCCGGCGCCGGGTTCGAGAAGGGAACGGACATGACGGCATCCCGTACGACGCGCATCCTCATCCTCGGCGGCGGCTACGTCGGCCTGTACACGGCCTGGGGCCTCGAGAAGAGACGGGGGGAGGCGCCGATCGACGTCACCGTCGTCGAGCCGAACCCCTACATGACCTACCAGCCGCTGCTGCCCGAGGTCGCCGGCGGGCACGTCCAGCCGCGCCACGTCACGGTGCCGCTGGTCTCCGCGCTCAAGCGCACCCGCGTGATCCGCGGTGCGATCACCGGCGTGAGCCTCGCCGAGCGCAGCGCCACCGTCGCCGCGATGGACGGCTCCACCCGCACGCTCGAGTTCGACCAGGTCGTCTTCGCGCTCGGGGCCGTCACCCGCACGTTCCCCACGCCGGGTCTCGCCGAGCACGGCATCGGCTTCAAGACGGTGGAGGAGGCGGCGCACCTGCGCGACCGCGTCATCGAGAACATCGCGAAGGCGGCGCTCACCACCGATCCCGCCGAGCGTCGGTGCCTGCTCACCTTCGTCTTCGTCGGCGGCGGCTACACCGGCGTCGAGGCGCTGAGCGAGCTGCTCGACCTCAGCCGCAAGACGCTCGCCGCGCAGCCCTCCCTCTCGATGGGTGACGTCACCTGGCACCTCGTCGAGGCGTTGGACCGGGTCGCCCCCGAGGTCGGTCCCGAGCTCTCGAAGTGGACGCTCGACCACCTCCGCTCGCGCGGCGTGCACGTGCACCTGAAGACGACGATGCCCTCCTGCGAGGACGGCGTCGTGGAGCTCTCCTCGGGCGAGCGCATCCCGACGGCCACGATCGTGTGGACCGCCGGCGTGAAGCCGAACCCGATCCTCGACGCGACCGACGCGCCCCGCGGGCCGAAGGGCCACGTCATGGCGGATGCGCGCCTGCGGGTCATCCGCGAGGACGGCGAGCCGGTGGGCGGCGCCTGGGCGGCCGGCGACGGCGCGCAGGTGCCGGACCTCACCAGCGAGAAGCAGCCCGCGTACTACCCGCCGAACGCGCAGAACGCGGTCCGGCAGGCCAAGCTCCTGGCGCGCAACATCATCGCCGACCTCACCGGAGGCACCGTGGAGGAGTACCGCCACGCCTCCGTCGGGACCGTCGCCGAGTACGGCATCGGCAAGGGCGCGGGCCTGATCAAGGGCGTGAAGCTGCGCGGCCTCCCCGCCTGGCTCGCGCACCGCGCCTACCACGGAGCGGCGATGCCGACCCTGGACCGCAAGTGGCGGATCATCACGGGCTGGCTCGTCGACGCCGTCACTCCGCGCGACCTCTCGCCGATGAGCGCGCTGCAGGATCCGCGCCGCGCCTTCCGCGAGACGGCCGAGGCCACCGATCGCGAGGCCGCTGCGAAGGCCGCCGCGAAGAAGGAGTCGGACGCGTCCTGACGCGCCGGTGAGAGCGCGGGAGTCGCGGTGGTCGAGCGGGATCATCGCGACTTCCGCGCTCCCGAGTCGTGGGCCCCGCCTCGGAGCGCCTCGGCCTGACGGTCTCGGCTCAGGCCCGGCGGCGCGGCTTGAGGCGCACGGTCGGCAGCACGGGCGCGGGGAGCGCGCGTCCGCCGTACCCGTCGACGGTGCCGAACGGTCCCGCGGGATCCGCCCCGGCGATCACGTCGGACTGCCAGCGCTCGCGGGCGGCCGCCACGTCGTCGTGGCTGCGGCCGACGAAGTTCCACCACATCACCAGCTCCTCGGCGAACGGCTCGCCGCCGAGCAGCACCACGCGGGCGCCCGCGTCCCCGGCCGTCAGCACCAGGTGCGAGCGGCCGGGCGCCAGGTAGGCGAGGTCCGAGCGCGGGACGTCCGCGCCCTCGACCGCCACGGGGCCGGCGTCGACGAGCACGCCGTACTCCCACGACTCCTCGACCGGCAGCTCGACCCGGGCACCCGGCTCGAGGTCGATCTGCGCGGCGACCAGCGGAGTGAAGGTGCTCGCGGGCACCGACGCGCCCAGCATCCCTCCGACGAAGACGCGCACCAGCGCGCCGGGCAGATCCACGGGCACGCCGCGGTGGTGCTCGAAGAACGGATCGACGAGCCGCGCCTCCTCGGGCAGCGCGACCCAGAGCTGCACCCCGTGCAGAACGGGCGCGCCCCCGGTCGAGACCTCCGAGTGCGAGATGCCGCGTCCGGCCGTCATCAGGTTGAGCTCGCCCGGGCGCACCACGGCGAGGCTGCCGACGCTGTCGCGGTGCTCGATCTCGCCCTCGAAGAGCCAGCTCACCGTCTGCAGGCCCGTGTGCGGATGCGGCGGGACGTCCATCCCGGCCTCCTCGCCGAGCCGCACCGGGCCGTAGTGGTCGGCGAAGCACCATGCGCCGATCGTCGAGCGCGAGCGCTGGGGGAGGGTGCGGCGCACCTCGATCGCGCGCGGACCGCCGAGCGGGACGAGCCGTGCCTCCAGGATCTCGACCGCGCCGGGCTCGCGAGGGACCGGCTCCGCGGCGACGGGGAGCTCGTCGGGATGCTCCTCCAGGTTGCTCATGCGGGAAGTGTATGCCTTCGCATGGACCGGTGGACGGGACCGCCGCCCGCACCCCTCCCGGATCGCGTGCACGCCCAGGGCGAACAGGCCTGCTCACCGGGGGGAGCGCTGGTTACAGTCGACGTATCGGAGCCCACCCCTGCGGGTTCTGTAGGGAGTGAGAGCATGTTCGAGAGATTCACCGATCGCGCGCGGCGCGTCGTCGTCCTGGCCCAGGAAGAGGCCAAGATGCTCAATCACAACTACATCGGCACGGAGCACATCCTGCTCGGCCTGATCCACGAGGGCGAGGGAGTGGCCGCCAAGGCGCTCGAGTCCCTCGGGATCTCGCTCGACGCTGTGCGCGAGCAGGTGCAGGACATCATCGGCCAGGGGCAGCAGCAGCCGACCGGCCACATCCCCTTCACGCCTCGGGCGAAGAAGGTCCTCGAGCTGTCCCTGCGCGAAGCGCTGCAGCTCGGCCACAACTACATCGGGACCGAGCACATCCTGCTCGGCCTCATCCGCGAGGGCGAGGGCGTCGCCGCTCAGGTGCTGGTCAAGCTCGGTGCCGACCTGAACCGCGTGCGCCAGCAGGTCATCCAGCTGCTCTCCGGCTACCAGGGCAAGGAGCAGGTCGCCGTGGGCGGTGAGCAGCAGCAGCCTCAGGGGGGATCGCAGATCCTCGACCAGTTCGGACGCAACCTCACCCAGGCGGCACGCGACAACAAGCTCGACCCGGTCATCGGGCGCGAGAAGGAGATCGAGCGGGTCATGCAGATCCTCTCCCGCCGCTCCAAGAACAACCCCGTCCTGATCGGCGAGCCCGGCGTCGGCAAGACCGCCGTCGTCGAGGGCCTCGCCCAGGCGATCGTGCGCGGCGACGTGCCCGAGACGCTGAAGGACAAGCAGCTCTACACGCTCGACCTCGGCTCGCTCATCGCCGGATCCCGCTACCGCGGTGACTTCGAGGAGCGCCTGAAGAAGGTCACGAAGGAGATCCGCACCCGCGGCGACATCATCACCTTCATCGACGAGATCCACACCCTCGTCGGCGCAGGGGCCGCTGAGGGCGCTATCGACGCCGCCTCGATCCTCAAGCCGCTGCTCGCCCGCGGCGAGCTGCAGACCATCGGCGCGACCACGCTCGACGAGTACCGCAAGCACTTCGAGAAGGACGCCGCTCTCGAGCGCCGCTTCCAGCCGATCCAGGTCGCGGAGCCGTCGCTGCCCCACACGATCAACATCCTCAAGGGGCTGCGCGACCGCTACGAGGCGCACCACAAGGTGTCCATCACCGACGGCGCGATCGTCTCGGCGGCCAATCTGGCCGACCGCTACATCAGCGACCGCTTCCTCCCCGACAAGGCGATCGACCTGATCGACGAGGCCGGCGCACGCCTGCGCCTCTCGATCCTCTCGGCGCCGCCGGAGCTGCGCGACTTCGACGACCGCATCGCCGTGGTCCGCTCCGCCAAGGAGGCCGCGATCGAGGACCAGGACTTCGAGAAGGCCGCGTCGCTCCGCGACGAGGAGAAGCAGCTGCTCGGTGAGCGCCTGCGCCTCGAGAAGCAGTGGAAGTCGGGCGACGTCAAGGCCACCGGCGTGGTCGACGAGGGCCTGATCGCCGAGGTCCTCGCCCAGGCGACGGGCATCCCGGTCTTCAAGCTCACGGAGGAGGAGTCCTCGCGGCTCGTCTTCATGGAGAAGGCCCTGCACCAGCGCGTCATCGGCCAGGAGGAGGCCATCGCGGCACTCTCGCGGACGATCCGCCGCACCCGCGCGGGCCTCAAGGACCCCAAGCGCCCCTCGGGCTCGTTCATCTTCGCCGGCCCCACGGGCGTCGGGAAGACCGAGCTGGCCAAGGCGCTCGCCGAGTTCCTCTTCGACGACGAGAACGCGATGATCTCGCTCGACATGTCGGAGTACGGCGAGAAGCACACCGTCTCGCGGCTGTTCGGCGCCCCTCCCGGGTTCGTCGGCTTCGAGGAGGGCGGCCAGCTCACCGAGAAGGTGCGCCGCAAGCCGTTCAGCGTGGTCCTCTTCGACGAGATCGAGAAGGCGCACCCGGACATCTTCAACTCGCTCCTCCAGATCCTGGAGGAGGGTCGACTGACCGACGGCCAGGGCCGTGTCGTCGACTTCAAGAACACCGTCATCATCATGACCACCAACCTCGGTGCTCGTGACATCGCCGGTGGTCCCGTCGGGTTCCAGATCGAGGGCGACAACGCCACCGGCTACGACCGCATGCGCGGCAAGGTCAACGAGGAGCTCAAGAAGCACTTCAAGCCCGAGTTCCTCAACCGCGTGGACGACGTCATCGTCTTCCCGCAGCTGTCGAAGCCCGAGCTGCTCCAGATCGTCGACCTCTTCATCAAGCGCCTGGGCGACCGCCTGCTCGACCGGGACATGACGGTGGAGCTGACGCAGCCGGCCAAGGAGCGCCTGATCGAGGTCGGGTTCGACCCGGCCCTCGGTGCGCGCCCCCTGCGCCGCGCGATCCAGCGCGAGATCGAGGACCAGCTGTCCGAGCGGATCCTGCACGGCGAGCTCGGCGCCGGAGACCACATCCACGTGGACTTCGCCGACAACAGGTTCGTCTTCACCACGACCCCGCGCCTGATCTCGATCAGCGCCGGCGCGTCCACCGGAGCGGCCACGGCCGGCCCGGCGACGCCCGACCTGATGTCGTAGCAGGCTGCCGAACGACGACGTGCCCGTCCCCTCTCGCGAGGGGGCGGGCACGTCGTCGTCCGGGGGGGTGCGCGCCTGCTCGCAGGATCCCGCGCCCGGTGCGGCCTAGGCTTGTCGAATGGCCGATTGGAAGTACCCGGTGCGCCGCGCGCGCACGAGCGATGTCCCCTTCATCCAGGAGCTCAGCGAGCCGCTCGTGAACGAGCGCATCCTCCTGGGCAAGGACCGCGTGGTGCTCTACGGCGCCGTGCAGGAGTTCCGCATCGCCGAGGACGGGCACGGGACGGCGATCGGCTGCGGTGCGCTCCATGTGATGTGGGACGACATCGCGGAGGTGCGCACCCTCGCGGTCGCGCAGGACTGGCTCGGGAGGGGCGTGGGCCACCACATCCTGGAGCGCCTCGAGAACGACGCGCGCGAGCTCGGCCTGAAGCGCCTGTTCTGCCTCACCTTCGAGGTCGACTTCTTCACCCGTCACGGCTTCGAGCCGATCGGCGAGAAGGTCGTCGACCCCGAGGTCTACGCCGAGCTGCTCCGCTCTCCCGACGAGGGAGTCGCCGAGTTCCTCGACCTCGCCCGGGTGAAGCCGAACACGCTCGGCAACACCCGCATGCTGAAGACGCTCTGACCGCCACCACGTCGTAGCCTGTCCCGGTGACTCCGCCGCCTCGCCGCCTGCCCTCCCGGGTCTACCGGCGACGCCGCGCCGGAGTGCTGCTCGCGCTGGTCGTCATCGTCGCGGGCCTGGCGGTTGTGCTGTCGCTGCTCCCGCGGATGACCGGCTCCGACGCCGCGTCGAGCCCCACGCCGACCGTCGTGCTGCCGACGCTCTACCCGACCACCTCGCCCGGTGCGACGCCCGGCGCCGCACCCGCCTGCACGGCCGACTCCGTCGCCGTCACCGCGGTCACGGACGCCACGAGCTACGCGCCCGGCGAGGATCCGCAGCTCTCGCTCTCGCTGGCCAACATCTCGAGCACCGACTGCGTGATCGACGCGGGCACGAGCAAGCAGGTCTTCACGATCACGAGCGGCTCCGAGCAGATCTGGACCTCGACCGACTGCCAGACCGGCGCGGCCGATCTGCCGGTGCTCCTCCAGGCGGGCCGCTCGGTGATGGGCAGCGCGCTGACGTGGGACCGCACCCGCTCCTCCGCCGACACCTGCTCCGGCGGACGCGAGGCGGTCGAGGCGGGCGGCGCCGCCTACAACCTGTCGGTGTCGGTCGCCGGCATCCCCTCGGGCTCGCCCACGCAGTTCCTGCTCCAGTAGTCCGCCCGGGGGACGTGCCGGGCGTGCGTCGGCGCGTAGCATCGCAGGCATGTGGGGGCTGCTCGGCACGATCCTGTCCGCCTCGACCGCCCGGGCGGGGGTGGTCGCGCGGCGCGCGGCGGCCGTGGCCCTCGCGGTCCCGCTGCTGGTCGGCGGAGCGGCGGCGCAGGCCGTGGCGGCTCCGCACCCTGTCGCGGCTCCGCAGCCCGTCGCGGGTGTCGTGCGCGCGGATGTGGACGGCTTCCGGTTCTCGGAGTACTCGGCCGACTTCCGTCTCGACCGCGACGAGGAGGGCCGCTCGACGCTGACCACTGTCGAGACCTTCGTCGCCGAGTTCCCGCCGTCGCAGAACCGCGGCATGCAGCGCGCGATCCCGCTCGACTACGAGGGGCACCCGACCGACGTCGACCTGGTGTCCGTCACCGACGGCGACGGGGCGTCGCGGCCGGTCGACACCGAGCGCGAGGACGGCTTCCTCCTGGTCACCAGCGCGGCGGACGAGTTCGTCAGCGGCAGCCAGACCTACGTCTTCACCTACACGCAGCACAACACGACCCTCCCTGGATCCGGCACGCGCAGCGGCGAAGACGAGTTCTACTGGGACGTCAACGGCACGGGCTGGCGCCAGTCCTTCGACCGCTACGACGTGCGCGTCGAGCTCGCCGGGTCGCTGGCCTCCGCCGCGACGGGGACCGTCAGCTGCTACCGGGGACCGGAGGGCTCGACGACCCCCTGTCCCATCGGCCGCGACGGCGCGGTCGTCACGGCATCGGGGGAGTCGCTGGCTCCGGGGGAGAACGTGACCGTGGCGATCGGCTTCGCTCCCGGGACCTTCACGCCGCGCGACGACCGCTACCTCGCCTCCGGCTGGTCCTGGGTGCAGCTGGGCGGCCTCGCCGCGGTCCTGATCGGCCTCGCGCTCGCCGTGCACCGCCGCCGGACCGTGCTCCGCGACGCTCCCGGCCGCCCGACCGTCGTCGCCGAGTACGACCCGCCCGCGGAGGGGCTGTTCCTCTCCGCCGCGCTGCTGCGGAAGACGTCGAAGGCCCCTGCGGCCGGACTCCTGGACGCCGCCGTCCGCGGTCTCGTGCGCATCGAGGAGACGGGGGAGGGGCGGAAGCAGGAGTACGCCGTGCGGGTGCTCGACCCCGCGACGACGCCGACGCGACGCGCGGGACGCCCGCGGCCCCTCGCCTCCGACGACCGCGAGTTCCTCGACATCGCCCTCGGCCGGGTGCCGGGGACGGTGCGTGAGCTCTCGGGCAAGGACAAGGAGTTCGGCAAGGCCGTCGGACAGTTCCGGACCGCGCTGGGCAACCGGGTGACCGAGGCGGGACTGAAGAAGGCCGGGACGATCGGCGGCAGCGTGCTCGTGATCGTCCCGCTGCTGCTGGGTGTCATGGCCGCTTTCCTGGGCGCGATCCTCCTGATGACCGGCTCCTTCGGCGGAGCGCTCCCGCTCGTGCTGATGCTGGTCGCGATCGTCGCGGCCGTCGTCGGGACGATCCTGGTCTCGAGGGTGCCGCTGACGGCCGCGGGCGCGGAGCTGCGCGACCATCTGCGCGGGCTCGAGCTGTACATCCGCCTGGCCGAGGCCGACCGGATCGCGATGCTGCAGTCGCCACGCGGGGCGGACCGGCGCACGGTCGGACCGGTCGAGGTGGTCGAGGTGACGGAGCGCCTGCTGCCGTGGGCCGTGCTCTTCGGTCTCGAGAAGGAGTGGTCGGCGGAGCTCGCGTCGGCCTACGAGCGCACCGGCGAGGAGCCGGTCTGGTACTCCGGACCGAACGGCTTCCACGCGGCGGGCTTCGCCGGCAGCGTGTCCTCGTTCTCGTCGTCGACGTCGAGCTACGTCGGATCCTCGTCGGGCTCCTCGAGCGGCGGCGCGGGCGGTGGCGGCAGCTCGAGGAGCCCGACGAGGATCCGACGTAGCTC